>NZ_CAWUDL010000017.1:0-86921 GCF_963920945.1 Anabaena sp. CCY 9402-a | reverse complement strand
AGTAATGAGTAATGAGTAATGAGTAATGAGTAATGAGTAATGAGTAATGAGTAGTGAGTGTGGAGTAGTGAGTTAGGAGTGTGGAGTAGTGAGTGTGGAGTAGTGAGTTAGGAGTGTGGAGTAGTGATTATGACCAAAATTTTAGTAATTGCAAAGAATGTATTTCAGGAAGTGGTACGCGATCGCATTCTGTATATTATTGGTTTTTATGCTTTAATCTTGGCTGTGGCTAACCGCGCCTTACCGGAATATGCAGCTAGTACCGAAGACAAAATGTTTTTAGACTTTGGGATAGCTGCAATGAGTGCAATGAGTGTAATTGTTGCTGTGTTTATTGGTACAGGACTGGTTAATAAAGAAATTGAAAAACGCACCATATTATTATTAATTGCTAAACCTGTTAGCCGTGGGGAATTTATCACTGGTAAATTTCTAGGTTTATCATCTGTCTTGACTGTCTTAATTGCTAGTATGACAGCTATTTACTTGCTATTTTTGCAGTTTGGAAATGTTCCCTACTCAATAGCCAGTATTTTAATTGCATCACTATTTTTATGCTTGCAATTAGCTGTAATCAATGCTGTAGCAATAACTTTTGGTGTATTTACTAGTTCTTTATTAGCTGTAGCTTTAACATTTGCCGTGTATTTAATGGGTAATATTACTCAAAATTTAGTCCAATTGAGCCGGATGAGTCGCAACCCAGTAATGGAACGTATCAGTCAGGGACTATATCTAATATTGCCAGATTTATCTCGACTAGATTTAAAAAATGATGCTGTTTATGGTTTGCAAGCAATACCAGATATGGCTACATTGCTTGGTAATGCAGTTTATGGTTTAATCTACATTACCTTTTTATTGGCGATCGCTATTTTTATCTTCTCACGCCGAGAATTTTAAATATTACCTTCTGTCTCCCTCAAGATTCCTCACCCCAACTTTGTAATTGCAGATAGACCAATATAAGCGTGAAAGCTAACAACACTGTAGCGGCGGCGGCGGCGTAACCAAAATCAAATTGCCCAAAAGCCTCTTGATAAATGTAGTAAACTAGCAAATTAGTAGTATTTAGCGGACCACCACCTGTAACTACATATACTTGCTCGAAACTCCGCAAGGTAAAAATAGCAGTCGTAATTGTGGCAAAAATTACAGTCGGGCGTAACCCTGGTAAGGTAACGTACCAAAATTGTTGCCATCCATTAGCACCGTCTAGTTCTGCTGCTTCGTAGCGACTGGAGGGAATGGCTTGCAAGCCTGCTAAAAACACGACCATATTAAAACCGAGTTGTTTCCAGACACTCAAAACAATTAATACAGGCATTGCCCAAAATGTATCTCCTAGCCAAGAAATAGCAGGAATACCAAACAAACTTAAAAATCCGTTGGCAGGGCCAGTGGATTGAAATAACCACCGAAATCCTAACCCAGCCGCGACTAAAGAAGTAATAGAAGGTAAAAAATACGCACTCCGCAGAAAACCCCGTAGAGCTATGGAGCGATTTAACAATACTGCTAGACCTATGGGGATAATTAAACTAGGAATTAAAGTAGCAACAGTAAAATAAACGGTATTCCCCAGAACTTGCCAAAAATCGGGGTTGAGGATTAAACGCCAATAGTTTTTCAACCCTATCCAATAAGTACCTGTAGAAGTGAAACTACCAGCCGTAAAGCTGAGGTAACACAAATAGGCAATCGGCCAAATAACAAATAAACCTAATAAAATTAGCGCAGGTGTGAGAAAAGTCCAGGCGGCGAATGTATCATTATCTAACCATGACTGAGCAGATTTTTTTTGCATTGATAATTTTCCTCTTGGTTATTCAGTTAATCTATTTATATCTTTGTAACTTTGAATTTTGAATTTTGAATTTTGAATTTTGAATTGCTTATGACCCTCCGCCCTGATTTTACCTCTAGCCTTGTTTCTCCTAATGTTAAAACTCATCAACTGACTGAAGTAGCTCCTTTAAAACTGGGGATTATGGCTTCTGGTAGTGGCAGTAATTTTGAAGCAGTTGCTCAAGCTATTGAAGACAAGCAACTCAACGCCCAAATTCAAGTTTTAATTTACAATAATCCCTCAGCTAAAGCAGCTAATAGAGCAGCTAATAGAGGTATAGAAACTGTTCTTTTGAATCATCGTGAATATAAAAATCGTGAATTATTTGACCAAGAAATTGTCAATACCTTGCGGCAATATGATGTAGATTGGGTGATTCTAGCTGGTTGGATGCGCGTGGTCACATCCGTATTTATTGATGCCTTTCCCAACAGAATTATTAATATTCACCCCAGTTTATTGCCTAGCTTCAAAGGTATTCACGCTGTAGAACAAGCCTTACAATCTGGGGTAAAAATCACTGGCTGCACAGTGCATCTAGTTTGTTTAGAAGTAGATAGCGGCGAAATTTTGATGCAAGCTGCCGTGCCAATCTTACCAGATGACACGGCTGAAACACTACACGCTAGGATTCAAGTTCAAGAGCATAGAATACTACCACAGGCGATCGCACTAGCAGCACGAAAGTAATTCGTAATTCGTCGTGAAGAATTGCTTATGGTTGCTGAATCTTCCATAAGCAGCTAGAAATCCAATTGGTCATAATGTGAGCGACAATTGGCACGAGTAAATTACCACTCCAAAGTGCGCTGTATCCTAGAATTATTCCAATAATGGTTGCCCAAATCACATAAGGCCATTGTTGCGGGCCGCTAAGATGCAAAATTCCAAAGCAGACACTAGAGCCAATTACTGCTAGATGATCTAGTCCTAACGCGGGTAACATGACACCGCGAAATAATAATTCTTCACTCAGTCCTGGTAACAAACCTAACCAAATTAAGTCAGGCCAAATTAAAGGTTTCAGCACTAATTCCAAGTAATAATCCGCACTTTTGCGGTATGGTAGCCACAAACGATAAGCTATGCCACTTATAGCTGTGATGAATAACCCTACACCTATTCCTAAGAGAAAATCCCTAGGATACCAGTGCCATTCAAATAATAAAAAGTTACCGAAGCGTAACCACAGCCTAGCGACTATCCACAACAGAATTGCAGTGACTCCCATCGCCACTAGCACTTGGGTTCGTGTCAAGTATGGAGTTTCTGGTTCTTGTTTGTGTTGTTCTACCACGGTTGTTTAGGGATTAGGGACAAATCAATTCAAAATTCAAAATTATACTCCTCGGTAGTTCGCGTTAGCGTCACGCAGTGAAGAACTCCTGGAAGGTAGACAAGATAGATTATATAGCCCATGCCCAATGACTATTGACTATTGATTATTGATAAAGGATATATTTTAGGAATTAGAGAAGTTGGGTTAATACCTGCTTTATGGGCTACTAATAGACCTACTGCTTCTAAATATGAGTTTACTTGTATAGATTTTATCCCCAATGATTGGGATGGGACTTTGATTTGAGTTTGATTTTCCTCTACTGTAATGATTTGGCATGACTTTTGGCTCAAGCTGAGTAATGCACTACTACCACAGGCAGTGGCTGGCATAATTATGGCATCTACTTGTTCTGCCCAAATATCTGTTTGGAGGGATGTAGTTAATCCCTTTTCTAAGATAAATTGTGGGGCGCGACTTAATCCTACGAGTACGCTCGGTAAAAAAGTATAACCTAATTCTTCCGCAGCCGATCGCGGCGATAAATTTGGCGCGGGAGGTTCAGCCGCTAAGGCTGGTGCATGAGCGCAAGGAATTTGAAATGTTCTGACTATTAAATGGCTAATTACAGCTTCTGCACCTGCAATTGAGTCTACGCCTTGACCTAGGCGATAGTTTTGCGCTGCTTCCTCATCCATATTATCGGGGAAACGGGCAACAACTGCGATCGCTTCTGCTCCTGCTTTCTTAATTAATGTTTCCGCACCCCGCAATAAACTATCTGGGTTGCCAATTGTTCCCCAACTCGTACCCGATGGTGCAGTCCGTAATTCTACGTTTAATGGGGCATCTGTAATTACATAACCTGTTAAAGTTAAACCCAGGGTAGCCTTCGCTGCATCGGCTGCTTGCAGGTGTCGCAACCTTAAGTCTGGCTCAATTCCCTGGTCTAAAAGTAAACCTATTTTGTTATTACGTACAGGACGCAAACCCCACAATCCGGCAGCGAATTTGTCCAGTCCGTAACCTTCCACATAGAAAGCATTGGGGATATTCCAGTACAAACTAGCACCATTAAGAACATTGGGGTGAGTGATCAGGCGATCGCAAACCTGTGCTATTAATCTAGCAACGGGTATAGCATCCCCCGCATAGCCACCAATGGCTGCACCAACACCAGTTGGGACTATAAGAATAGCAGTGTAAGGACGGTTCATATTTAAGTGCTGAGTGCATGGTCTAGCGCAAAAGCTGTGATAAGTCTGTAGTAAGCACTTTAGTGCTAGGAATATTCAGGACTAAAGTCACGCGATGTGCAACTTATTTTTGAAACCCCTCTCCAAACCTCTCCCCTACAAGGAGAGAGGCTTTAAATCTTTCTCCCCTTCCCTACAAGGGAAGGGGTTGGGGGTTAGGTTTGAGAGAAAGTTGTACACGGCGTAAAGTCCTTACTACAAACCTAGATCCACCATCATCCTTTCATACTTTTATTTACTCAGCACTAACTGTAGTCACTACAGCTTCTACAGTCGCCTTTTCTTTATCAGCGTCTACAGCAGTAATCGCCCATCTTAGCGGTTCGCCCTGTTTTTGCAACTCAGCTTCAATCACTTGTTGTAACTCTGTAGGTGTTTCTTGAAGGTCGATTTCTGCGGTAATGAAATGGGTTGTCATCGCTGTCTATCCGGTTGATTTGTAAATTCTAGAATAACCGATCTCAGCCAGAGCTAAATACTGATTTTATCTATCCTATTGATTATCAACAGTAATTGGTAATAATCACTATCAGCAATTTGTGTTTTCTGCCATAAATCCTGACAGCAAAAATTTACCAATTACTAACATTAATCTTTTGGGGTTATTTACCGAATTGCTTCTGATAAACTACTTCTTCTTTTTCTGTCTCAACTTTTACATCAGAACGGGGATAAGCCACACACAGCAATACGTAGCCTTCTTTTTGCAAATCGGGGCTAACTCCCATCCCGTCAGCTTGGTCTACTGTTCCGCTTATAATTTGTCCTGCACAAGTTGTACAGACACCAGCATGGCAAGAACTGGGTAAATCTAGCCCTAGCTCATCGGCAACTGATAAGATAGTTTTATCTTCAGGAACTTGTAATGTGTGGGTTTTGCCTTGGTGGAGAATCTCAACGGTGTAAGTTGTAGACATATGCTAAAAAATGAGTGCTATAGACAAACTCATTATTATATCTGAATTGTTGAAAACATCGCTCAATAATTTTATAGAATATCCGGGTCAATATTTAACTCCCGCAACTTAGCAGCTAGGCGTTCAGCACGTTGCTTTTCCTGTTCAGCACGCTGTTTTTCTTCCTCTGCGCGTTGCTTTTCTTCGTCTGCACGCCGTTTTTCCTGTGCTGCTAGTTCTTCCGGTGTCGGCACTAACTCCCCTTGTGCCGTAAAATAGCGTAATTGATTATTCTGTACACCCAAATATAAATCTAACTGCTGACTCCATAACCAACCTTGGGGATTTGGTTCTATAGGTTGGTAATGAGCATCTACTAAATGAAAACCGACAAATTCTAAATTATTTGGGTCAAACCAAAAATATTCCGGTGTGCGAAAGATATCTTGATAGATTTGCTTTTTCAAGCTTTTATCTGTGGCTTTTGTAGAAGGTGACAGTAACTCAACAATAATATTGGGATACTTACCGTCTTCTTGCCAGATTACCCAACTTTTGCGCGGTTTCTTTTCACATCCTCGCACGACAAAAAAATCAGGGCCGCGAAATTCTTCTGATTTAAGTTGACGTTGGCTATAGTATATTGTCAAATTTCCCGCAGCATAAAAATCATTGCGGTTTTGCCACCACAATTCTAAGCATTGTAATAACAGAATAATTTGGCGTAGATGTAAATCGCTTTCCAATGGTGGTTCGTGACTTTCAATATCTCCTGGCGGAAATATTATATCTTCTATTGGTTGGTCACTTTCAATATCTCCTGGTGGAAATATTATACCTGCTACTGGTTGTAAATTTTGGGCGACTGACATGACTTAATTGGGGCTAAGGGTGATATGCGAGGATTAGATGCACAGGTGTTATAAATATCATAATCTCGCTGATTGATAATGACAGTTTGTAGTGAGGGCTTTAGCCCTCAATTTCAGGACTAAAGTCCTCACTACGAAATTGTTTACCCTACATTAATGATCGCATTTTACCAGCACATCCTGAAAATGCTTTGGTAAAAGAGTTTCATCAATCACTATAATAATCACAGATAATTAGTTAAATTTGCTTAATTATAAATAATTATGCGCGATTATGCTTTGCCTACACTTCGCGATCGCGTTTCCTTAAAGAATGTATCTGTCAGTCTGCCGTTTGGCATTGGTTCGCTGGCTTGGGAAGCAATCTGACCTTGTAGCATAAGTTCTAAACAACATCAGCAGAGTGATTGACAATCATCCGCCAAGTTCTGAAGTGAGTTAGGTAAAAGCTGCTAAGGACAGCATCATAAAGCGTTGGCAATTATTACAGGTGTGAAAGAGTAATCAAAATCAATGGACAAATTTGAGTTTGATGTTTTCCTTTGCCACAAGGGTGAAGATAAGGAAACAGTAATAGAAGTAGCCCATAAATTACAAGCTGAATATCAAATTAAACCGTGGCTGGATGAATGGGAACTACAACCTGGTCTTCCCTGGCAACCAGAACTAGAAAGACAAATTAAAAACATTCAGTCAGCAGCAGTTTTTATAGGTCAAAGTGGTATAGGCCCTTGGCAAGAAGAAGAAATACACGGCTTTTTACGTGAATTTAATCGCCGCAGGTGTCCTGTAATTCCTGTATTACTTCCTAATGCTTCACAACAGCCAGAATTACCTCTTTTCTTGGCTGGGAGAACCTGGGTTGATTTTCGTTCACAAAGCCGTATTTATACAAACCCTTGGATAAGATTAGTATGGGGTATTACGGGGAAAAAGCCAAGGATAACACCCATAAATCAGCCGACACCACCAAAAACCCCTGAACCTGAAACAGATGACCTAGCCTCAGAAAAAGGCATAAACTACACCAGACTGCGCGACTTACTAGCAGCAAAAAACTGGAAGGAAGCCGATGAGGAAACTTATCGAGTGATGATTCAGGCTGTAGGGAAAAAAGAAGGCGACTACTTTGACAAAGACGGACTCTTAAATTTTCCTTGCACTGACTTACGCACAATAGACAGACTGTGGGTGAAATACAGCAATGGACATTTTGGCTTCAGTGTCCAAAAGGAAATATACTTGAGCGTTGGCGGTAAAGCTGACGGTAAGTATGACTCAGAAACCTGGAGAAAGTTTGGCGATTACGTAGGATGGAGAGTGAATAATAGTTGGATATCTTATTCTGAAGTAACTACCTCTTCCCTGAGGAGAGGACACCTCCCTTTTATGTGTGTGAAGGGTTGGATTGGGGTTGTACTCTTCTCTCGCATCGAGACTTGTAAACTGTAACATTTAAGGCTTTCAGATATTTCTAAAGATTTATTACAAGCCCCAAATTCACGGTAGAATCAAAATTTTATAATTCTGATACCTGGCACGGTTGCAGTTTGCAATTCGCAATTCGCAATTCGCAATTTTCTAAATTAAAGTAAATGACATTTAATTTGAGGAAAAATGTTATCAACTCAGATTGAAATGTATGAATCAAAATATTGGTATTAGCTAGAGAACAAAAGCCTTAGCAGGATAGTTAAAGCTTGCAGTTTCCTAGATGAAAAACCTGGAGTTTGTCGAACATTATCAAAACAAATGCTACGTAGCGGTACTTCCATTGATGCAAATGTCAGAGAAGCTCAATCTGCTCAATCCGATAAAGATTGTCTTCACAAATTAGAGATTGCACTTAAGGAAGAAAGATAAACTGAATATTGGCTAGAAATATTAATCGAGTCAGAATTAGTTGAAAAAAATAAATTTGAACCTCTTCTGCAAGAAACCAAAGAAATGTATCGTGATATGGTATGAGAAACCTGATTGTAAATTGCGTTTTGGGCGAGCTATGAACAAGATTGCTATGGTGTACACACAAGTTATTTGATCTCCCTAAATCCCCCTTTTTAAGGGGGACTTTGATCCTAGTTCCCCCCTTTTTAAGGGGGTTTAGGGGGGATCTAAATGTACCTAAAGTCACAGCCAACCACTTTTCAAACAACCTTTTAGGGTTTAGAGGTAACTAAACCTTGTATCTCCTCACAAACACTATCAAACTGATGTAAAACTTGACTATTTGTAAACCTAATAATCTTTAAACCATATCCTTCTAAAATTCTTGTTCTCTCTAAGTCATAGTCTTGACCTTCATCTGTAAAATGGCTATCCCCATCAATTTCAATCACTACTTGTAAAGTAGGACAATAAAAATCTACTATAAAGTGATCAATTGGTCGTTGCCTGAAAATCCGAAATTGAAAATCTCTCAGATACTTATACCACAGCTTTTTTTCTGCTAGTGTCATGTTTTTACGAAGTTCTTTTGCTCTTTCTACAAGCTTTGGATTGTAAGGTAAATGGAAATTGCTACTATTAAGATTATTTGTCATAGTTTCTGTGTCTAAATTTCTTGAAAAAGTCTGAAATAATATTAGAGATGCTTGGAAAAGTGTCTGGCTGTGATTTTAAGTATATTCAGATCCCCCCTAACCCCCCTTAAAAAGGGGGGAATAAGAATCAAAGTCTCAACACCTTAAAAAGGGGGGAATAGGAATTAAATTAACGAACTTTATCTATTGGGTTTTTCATATAGAGCTAACCCCATTTAAAAAGGGGAGAATCAAAATCAAAATCAAAGTCCCCCTTAAAAAGGGGAATTTAGGGGGATCTCAACTGATTTGATACATCGTTAAAGACTTTTCAAACATCCTCTAATGCACTCACTAATAAACTTTAGTCGTCAATATTAAAATGTTAAAGCTTAAGGTTACAACATAAAGCCTTGAAGTTACAGCATTAAGCCTTAGACTTACAATATTAAGTCTTAAACATATAATATTAAGCCTTGAGGTTATAACATTAAGCCTTAAAACTAGAACATTAAGCCTTAAGATTAAAACGATCGCTCTTAACTCTGCACTAAAAAGGCGATGTATTGAAGCAATTCCGAGAAATCACGGACATAAATAAAATAATTGGCAAAATAAAATGTGAATTTTGCTGAACTATAATCTAGCTGAATTAAGCCAAAATAGTTTTGTAAAGTTTTTAAAACTGTAAATTTATGGCTAGAAAAAAGCGTAGTTCCCGGATTCTAGAAAAAGCAGAGTTTAGAGTTGCCGGATTGAAAGCAATTGATCCAAATCTCAATTTAGATGATACTTGCAATTTGCAAAACCTGACGCAATTAATCGATAGATTTCACAATATGCTTGATGATTATAATGCTGCTATAGCAATGATAGACTCTTCTAAAAAGAAGCTAGATGACATGGAAAAAAACTTAAGTCAGGTTTCAGATAAAATGCTGATGGGAGTTGGTTTCAAGTATGGTAAAAACAGTAGTGAATATGAACTTGCAGGCGGAGTTCGAGATAGTGAACGTATCCGTAAAAGCAGATTGACGCGCTTGAAATCTCATACAGATAAAACATCAAATGAAACTGCTATGACCGCTTAGTATAACAGTTCCCAATTGAGTGGAATATATATTATTATGGGGCAGGATATATTCTGCCCATAGCTGTGTAGGTAATTAAAATATCGTCAGTGGATATTTGGCATCAAAACTATACTTTAAGTATAAAATAAAAAATCTCCTAAGCGATTACCAGTAAGGCTTTTAGACAGAAAATCGGGTAAACTTTGATAGCTAAGTTTTGTCTAAAAATACTTCATAATTAAGGTAAGAACATATAAAGAGAGAACACAAAATGTTAGAAAAATATCGTCAACACGTTGCTGAAAGGGCAACCCTTGGTATTCCGCCCTTACCGTTAGATGCACAGCAAACCACAGAATTGTGTGAATTACTGAAAAATCCGCCCCAGGGTGAAGAAGATACATTATTACATTTATTGCGCGATTGGGCTTTGCCCACACTTCGTGAACGCATACCCCCCGGCGTAGATGCAGCTGCTTATGTGAAAGCTGGATTCCTCACAGGTATTGCTAAAGGCGAAATCACCAGCCCCTTAATTTCCTCGATTGAAGCAGTGGAATTACTAGGCACAATGGTAGGTGGTTACAATGTACAGTCTTTAATTGAGTTACTAAAATTATCTACCAAATCATCAGAAGCTGATACCCCTTTGGTGATGGGAGGGGAAGGTAAAGAACCAATCGCCGCCGCCGCCGCTACTGCTCTCAGCAAAACATTACTGGTGTATGATGCTTTTCATGATGTGTTGGAATTAGCTAAAATCAATCCCTATGCCAAGCAGGTAGTTAATTCCTGGGCAGAAGCAGAGTGGTTTACAGTTCGTCCCCAGCTACCAGAATATATTAACGTCACTGTTTTTAAAGTTCCTGGGGAAACCAACACCGATGATTTATCCCCAGCCACCCACGCCACCACCCGCCCAGATATTCCCCTCCACGCTTTAGCAATGCTAGAGTCACGGCAACCAGGAAGCTTAGAAACCATTGTTGAGTTGAAGAAAAAAGGACATCCTGTGGCTTATGTCGGGGATGTGGTGGGTACTGGTTCTTCCCGGAAATCAGCGATTAACTCTGTTTTATGGCATATGGGGCAAGACATACCCTATGTTCCCAACAAACGCGCTGGGGGTTATATTTTAGGTAGTGCGATCGCGCCTATCTTTTTCAATACAGCAGAAGATGCCGGTGCTTTGCCTATTCAGTGCGATGTCACCAAACTCGAAACCGGCATGGTAATTACCATCCATCCCTACAAAGGTGAAATTACCAACGAAGATGGCGAAGTCATTTCTACCTTCAGCCTCAAACCAGACACCATCCTCGATGAAGTCCGCGCCGGTGGACGCATCCCCCTACTTATTGGACGTACCCTCACCGACAAAACCCGCCAAGCATTAGGTTTAGAACCCAGCACCGTCTTCATCCGTCCCTACCAACCAAGCGATACAGGTAAAGGCTACACCCTCGCCCAAAAAATGGTCGGTAAAGCTTGCGGTTTACCTGGTGTGCGTCCCGGTACATCCTGCGAACCCATCATGACTACCGTTGGTTCTCAGGATACCACCGGCCCCATGACCCGCGACGAACTCAAAGAACTCGCTTGTCTCGGTTTCAGTGCAGACTTAGTCATGCAGAGTTTCTGTCACACCGCCGCCTATCCCAAACCCGTAGACATCAAAACCCACCACGACTTACCCGATTTCTTTTCCTCCCGTGGTGGTGTCGCCTTGCGTCCCGGTGATGGTATCATTCACTCTTGGCTCAACCGGATGCTGTTACCCGACACCGTAGGCACAGGTGGCGACTCTCACACCCGCTTCCCCTTGGGAATATCCTTCCCCGCCGGTTCTGGGTTAGTCGCCTTTGCTGGTGCGTTGGGTGTCATGCCCTTAGATATGCCAGAATCAGTATTAGTCAGATTCAAAGGGGAATTGCAACCCGGTATCACCTTAAGAGATATTGTCAACGCCATTCCTTACGTCGCCATGCAACAAGGGTTACTAACTGTCGAGAAAGAGAACAAGAAAAACATCTTCTCCGGCAAAATCTTGGAAATGGAAGGCTTACCAGATTTGAAAGTAGAACAAGCCTTTGAACTGACAGATGCTTCCGCCGAACGTTCTTGTGCAGGCTGCACCATTAAACTGAGTGTAGAAACAGTTTCGGAATATCTGCGTTCTAACATTGCCCTATTCAAAAATATGGTAGCCAGAGGTTATCAAGACGCGCGTACTATCATGCGCCGCGTCGCCAAAATGGAAGAGTGGTTAGCAAATCCTGTGTTACTTGAAGCTGACACAGATGCAGAGTATGCCGCAATCATTGAAATTGATTTGAACGAAATCAAAGAACCAATTGTGGCTGCACCAAATGACCCCGATAATGTTAAGTTATTATCGGAAGTTGCTAATGATCCAGTACAAGAAGTATTTGTTGGTTCTTGTATGACAAATATCGGTCATTATCGAGCAACAGCGAAAGTTTTGGAAGGTGCAGGGGAAGTTAAAACTCGCCTGTGGATAGCACCACCCACCCGCATGGATGAACACCAGTTAAAAGAAGAAGGCGTATACAGCGTTTTTGGTGCGGCTGGTGCAAGAACAGAGATGCCTGGATGCAGTTTATGTATGGGAAATCAGGCAAGAGTTGCTGATGGCACAACTGTATTTTCTACCTCTACCCGCAACTTCAATAATCGCATGGGTAAAGGTGCGAGAGTGTATTTAGGTTCTGCCGAATTAGCCGCAGTTTGTGCTTTGTTTGGACGCATTCCCTCAGTGCAGGAATATCTTGATATTGTGGCGAGTAAGATTCATCCTTTTGCTGAGAATTTATATCGCTATTTGAACTTTGATCAAATCGCCGGTTTTGAGGATGAAGGGCGAGTGATTTCTCAAGAGGAGCAGGCTTTGTTGGTATAGTTTAATTTAGGGTGAGTCTTCATGGCTCACCTTCACTGTATAAGTAACATTTTATTTGCGGTATTTCAAATGAGTTATAAACTTTAGACTGTGATACAATTTACACTTTCAACCGCTTTAACTTAATTTAGGAGTAAAATGTATTCATATTACTTGGCGTAATACAGACATTTTTAACGGTAAACATTAACAAAAATAAATTATCAACTATGACTTTTCAATTAGAAATTACAGATGAACGTAAAGAAAATGCTGAAGCAGAAATTCGGGAAAAAACAAAGCGTGTTGACTACAACACCTTAGAATATCCCATAGAAGTGATTGTTGAGAAATATTTAACAGGAATAGATGAAGAAGAAAACGAATTATTTATTCCAGATTATCAAAGAGAAATGTCTTGGGATGAAGATAGACAATCAAAATTTATAGAGTCTGTAATGTTAGGTTTACCAATCCCTTCTATTTTTGTTGCTGATATATCAGGCTCAGACGATTTAGCCCGTTTAGAAATTATAGATGGAACGCAACGTATTCGTACTTTAGCCAAGTTTATTAACAACGAACTAAAATTAAAAAATCTTAAAAAACTAAAAAATCTGAACGGGTTTACTTTTCGAGATTTACCGCTACCACGTCAAAGGCGTTTTAATAGAACCACGATGAGAATGATTCAACTAACAGAAGCAGCAGACGAAGAAATCAGAAGGGATCTTTTTGAAAGAATTAATAGTGGTAGTGTTGAATTGAATGAAATGGAGAAACGAAGAGGATCTCAACCAGGAAAGTTTCTTGATTTAATTGAGGAATTGTCAACAGAGCAAAAATTTCGTGATTTATGTTCTTTTACTGAAATTGAAATAAATAAGAGAGATCCGCAGGAATTTGTGTTACGTTTTTTTGCATTCCTCAATAATTATAAAAACTATCCTGGTAAAAGTAATATTCATAAATTTTTAGATGATTATTTAAAACAAGAAAATGAATCGAAAGCCTTAGATATTAATGCGTATAAAGATGAATTTTATTCAATGCTGAATTTTGTTGGAAAATATTTGCCAGATGCTTTGCATACTTACGTAAAGAGCAAGGATCGCTACGAACCTACAACTAGAATTAAGTTTGAATCTATTACAGTAGGAGTCGTTCTAGCATTAAGAGAAAATCATACATTAATACTAAAATCTACTAATTTTTTAGATTGTGAAGAATTTAAAAAATTAACAAAATCTGATGCTAGTAGTTCTCAAAACAAAGTTATTAGTCGGATTGAATATGTTCGTGATCAGCTTTTAGTTAATTCATGAAAAGTATATTATTTCAAAATTTTGATAAACGCGCTCAAGAAGTTAGTAGATACTTTTTATTCTTGAAAAACCTAGAGCAAGGTTCAATTTTATTAAGTATGGGTAATGCTAACAAGATTAAAACCAAACCAATCAATAATGATTTAGAAAAAACTATTAAAGCAACAGGATATTTATTACTCTACAACCTAGTTGAAGCAACAATGCGTAATGGAATTGAAACAATTTTTGATGAATTAAAAACTCAAAGAGTTTCTTTCGACGCAGTTAGAGAAGAAATCAAAAAAATCATTATTAATCATGTTAGAGATAAAGATGTACAATCTACAGATGCTCTTTTATTAGGTCTTCAAAATATTTCAATTGATATCATATCAGTTACATTTGATGCTCTTGTTAAAAAAGAGAATAAAAAAAGACTATTTTCAGGTAATGTAGATGCAAAAGAAATAAGAAACACAGCAAAAATCTACGGTTTTTCATCCCAAACTAATCATCTAAAAACTAGAGATGGAAGTGATTTATTAACAATTAAAACTAATAGAAATGATTTAGCACATGGTTTTAAATCATTTGAAGAAGTTGGTAGAAACGCTACTGCTAATGAATTATTGGAAATTCAAAAAAGAGTTATATGTTATTTAAGAGGAATATTAGAGAATATAGAGTTGTATTTATCTAACGAAGAATATTTAAAAAATAACCTTGAAAACTAATCTATAAGTCAACAAAAATGTTTTTTCCTACAAGATAACCGTGAAAAATCTAGCTCCCCTCTCCGCGTCGGAGAGGGGTTGGGGGAGAGGTCAGCCATAATGTATGAATCAAAACCAACTTCCATAATTCATACATGAATAATCCAACATCAAGAAAAGACCAAATTAACAATATAGTTGTCGGACAAATAATAAACCTAGAAAAAATGCAGCGTGCGAAAGAATTTCGTCGCCAAATGACACCAGCAGAAAAAATACTTTGGCAACATCTTTGCGGTAATCGTTTGCATGGGTTACACTTTCGTCGTCAGCAAATTATTGATGGTTTCATAGCAGATTTTTACTGTCACGCTGCTAGATTAGTGATAGAGGTAGATGGAAAAATTCACGAACAACAAGCTGAATATGATGCAGAACGTGACAAGGTTTTGTCAGCTAGAGGGCTGCGTTTGTTAAGAATTAAAAATGAGGAAGTGGTGCAGGAAATTGATCGGGTTTTGATGCTAATTTATCAGGTTTGTTGTGAAGAGACCTAACCCCCTAACCCCCTTCCCTACGAGGGAAGGGGGAACAATTACCCGTTGCAAATTACCCGTTGCATATCTGGGAGTAGACGAGTAATTGCTCACGGATTTAGGCGTTCTTTAGATGCGATCGCTTACCGTCCTAACCAAGTCTTGATAATATCTAGAAGACTAGAGCCACCCCAAGCCAAGGCCATCAGAATAGAAGTAGTTAAAATTAGTCCCATTACACACAGCACTAAACCCCCTAAACTGATCGCACCATCGTCTTCTAATAAGCCAAAACCAGTCACGAACACACCCATTGCTGGTAAGGTGTTAGTGCCGGGGATGGGTATCATCATCGAAATTGCCATTAAAGCGATCGCAATCCCAAGGGTGACTCTCCCAGCTAAGGTAGTACAAATATAAGATAAACGCGGACGCGCGATCGCTTCAATTCTCCGCAACCAAGGAATACCCGCCTTCAAGAACCCTTGGACTGTTTCTAGTTTAATGGGATGATTCATCATTTTGGGCGGTAGCCAAGGGACTTTAGCACCAATAATCATCTGTATAGCTAAAATAAAAATCAAAATACCAAAAGGGACTGAGTATCCTGGTGCTGGTATGGGTAAAGCTGACGGTAAAGACAATACAACCAATAGAAACCCAAAAATCCTTTCTCCAGCTAGCAGTAAAATATCTGCTAAATTCACATTCTGTGGTCTGGTTTCTTCAAAAAAATAACGTTGTAATTCGTGGGAGAGTTTAGCCATAAATTCTGTAATGTTTCTCTGTCTAACTAATTCAGGGATACTTAAAAAAGACTCTTTCATTCTCAAAGGGCATTAAATCCTACAGTATAAATAATGTGCATACCATATCTTAGCGGCGAGAATTTTTTCAACAGGATTAATCTTGTTAAGATTACATCAAGTTACTGACTTAGATCGCGGGTGTTAGGTTACGGGTGCAATATGAGAAGATATTGGAAAGTTCTGAGACTATTTTGGGCAACTGCGATCGCCGCAGAATTGGAATATCGAGTTAACTTCTTTATCGCTACCCTTAGCAGCTTAGGCAATTTGGGCGGCAGTTTATTTGGGCTATTCTTGTTTTATCGCACTGGCTATACTTTTACTGGCTGGTCATGGGAAGCTGCTTTGATAGTTCTCGGAATTTTCACTTTGCTACAAGGCTTTTCTGCTAGCTTTCTTGCAGCTAACCTCAATCGCATCGTCCGCCATGTCCAAGAAGGGACTTTAGACTTTATATTACTCAAACCTATTCGCAGTCAGTTCTGGCTTTCCACCTATACACTGTCCCCTTGGGGAGTTCCAGACTTAATTTTTGGTATAATGATTCTTGGCTACGCAGGTAAACGCCTAGGTTTGAGATTAGAAAACTATCTCCTCAGTTTAATACCATTATTTTGCGGTTTGGTAATTCTCTATAGCCTCTGGTTTATGTTGGGGGCAACTAGTATTTGGTTTGTAAAAATCTACAATGTTACTGAGGTGTTACGGGGATTAGTGGAAGCAGGCAGATATCCAATGGTAGCCTACCCCGCAACTTACCGCTTTTTCTTCACCTTTGTAGTTCCGGTAGCATTTTTAACCACAGTTCCAGCAGAAGTGATGTTAGGACGGGTGCAAATTCACTGGTTGATAGGTGCGGTATTTTTAGCAGCCGCCTTGTTTTGGATATCTACCAAATTCTGGCGGTTTGCTTTGCGCTTCTATACCAGTGCTTCAAGTTAAAAGCAAAGCTAACATTTTCAGTATCTTTACAGAATTTTTATCCAAAGCAAAAAGCACCATCTATATTGGATGAGCCTTTCACAAGTTTCCTTTTAAAACTGGGGCGCTAGGATTCGAACCTAGGGATGGCGGGACCAAAACCCGCTGCCTTACCACTTGGCTACGCCCCAAAGATTTGACTTTACTAATATAGCAGGTTGTACTGGGGTAATGTCAAGTACCTTAAATGTAAATTTCGCCAATAATTTTAAATAATTAAAAATATTTATTTAAGGTATAACCATTGATTATATAATTCTCGAAAAAATATGGAAATGCCAAATTTACAACACATGGCTGGTGTTAAAATCCAAACAGATCATACGCAGAAAAATATCCAATAATCTAGAGACAAGAAAGATACACATCTAAAGTTAGTTCTGCAATATTTTTCCAGCTATATTTTTCAGCTAATTGCTGATTATGCTGTCCCATCACGAATATTTCCGGTTGTTTGTGCAATGCAGCATTCATCGCTTGCGTTAAGCCATTCTCATCAGCTAAATTGTATAAAAATGCTCCTTGATCATCTAGAACTTCTGCTAGACAACCTTTGCGTGGAGCAATACAAGCCCGTCCAAAAGACATAGCTAACATAACTGCTCCTGATGTCAAAATATCTCGGTACGGAAAGACGACGACATCACAAGCATTCATATATAGTTGAATTTTTTCAGGTTCAATATAACCGGGAATAAAACTAATTCGTTTGTCTTCAGCAATTTTCTGGTTAATTAAATCTGTTAACTCTGCATCTTGGCTGTTAATTTTACCAGCAATTACTAACCTAATATCATCATTATCTAAGCACTTGAATCTCTCGATAAGTTCAGGTACTCCCTTATAGGGTCGAATTAAACCCAGAAATAAAAATACAGTCTCAGAAGTTTTTATATCTAGGTCTTTTCGTGCTAAATCTCTGCTAATTTTATTTTCGTACCACTCTAGATAATTACCATGTGGAACTACAAAAATTTTATCTTGATTTTTGACATAAAACAGTTTGATTAATTCTTCTTTCGCCGCTTCACAATGAGTTATAATTGCATCGGCAAACTTGATCACTGTTTTGGTACATATGTTATTTAAGACCAGATTTGAATTATCATGGTTCTTGAGATTATGTACAGTCCATACCAGCTTGACACCAATTAGTTTTAGTATGGCTAATTGAATTAAAAATGATATAGATTTCAGTAAAGATAAAAACCAATTTGGTGCAATACATGATGGTTCTAGCCAGTGTAAGTGTAAAATATCTGGCTTCCAATGGGAGATAATCATCGGAAAGAAAAAAGTAGAAGAAGAAAAAGGTTTTTGTATTTCTACTTGAACACCCAATTTTTTTAAGTTATAAATTAATTGGTTTTGGTAGGGATTTCCATCAAGAGCGCGAGGCAGAAAAATAGATTTTATTTGTTCCATATGAATTATTTATTTAAAAGTTGAGTTAACTTTAAACGGCAACGAGTCTTAATATTTTTTAGTCCAAAAGTTTGAGTTAGGGGGAAATTTTGTAACAGCTTTTGTGCTGTAAAAATATCGCCAGCACGGATACGGCGTTCAGCTGCTAAAAGTGCATAGTAAGCTAGACAATGCTCTAAAAGAGGAAGGTATTCAGTTGGGCAATTCTTTCTGATAGTTGCTGTATCTGTCAGCTTTGGCCAAGGTGGGTGAGCCTCCTTGCGACCATGACCAAGAACTGATGCTTCGGTATGATGCCACATTAGTGGAGTAGGATCTATATAAATTTGGTAATTTAGTAATACTTGTAGCCACAAATAGGAATCTTCCCCATAAGTACAGCGTTCTTTATAGTAAAACCCACCAAACTTTTCTATAACTTTTCTTGCACAAACAACAGCCCCGGAATGAAGCAAATCGATCGCAGATTTTACTACTTTTGGTTTTGTATTAGTTGGTAAACGCCAAACACCTTGATTTACTTTCAGATGTGGCAAATGTTGTTGCCAACTAGTACAGTCCACTCCTCGAAAATGACCAGTTACACTTAATAAACAATCAGGATTTGTCTGTAGATGCTTGATAGAGGTTGCCAAAAAACTTGGCAACCATTCATCATCTGCATCTAAAAATGATAAGAAATCCGCTTGAGTTTCAGACATACCTCTATTACGTGCTGCACCTGGCCCTACATTAGCTTGGTGAATCAATTTGATGCGAGGGTCATGATAGCTACTCACAATATCTGGGCTGTTGTCTGTAGAACCATCATTAACAACAATGATTTCAAAATTTTGGTATGTCTGATTCAGTATTGATTTGAGTGTCCTCGCAATATATTGACCTTTGTTATACAAAGGCACGATAACTGCAACACTGGGAGTATTTTTCGGCTCAAGTTTTTTCGTTGACATTATTGATTAATACTCCAATCTTTGGGTTTAGCTATCAGTAATGGGGAGTATCCTCAATGTTTTATTTTTAAACGCAGAGTCGCGCAGAGGTTGACACGGAGGAATACGGAGTTTTTATCAGAGTTATTTACTTGGTCTTTTCTGCCAAGATGTTTGATATCAGGTCGAAGTTAGCAGCTGTATTTTGCTTAATTTGAGGTAGATTCATCTTTAATTGGTCTGCGACTTCTTGCCTTCTACTCCAAAGATTACGAATGGTGTTACAAGCTGTATCAGTATATAGAAACTGTTGGAAGGAAATTAGTAAGCCATTATGAACTGCTTCTGCTCCCAAAATGTCGGTCATAATGCCCTCAGCTTTGACAGAATAACCAATGGGAAGAGTACAAACACCACTAGATAATCCAGCGATCGCAGCGTGCATCCGTTCGGAAACAACCAAATCACAGGCACTAATCAACCCTTTAAACTCAGATGCAGTATGTTCTGCACCAGCTAGCTGCACACGCGGATCGAAGTTGAAAAGTCTTAGCAGTTCACCCGCAAGGATGCGATCGTCGTTCTCTGGACGGTAATCATGGACGTGAGGAATCAGCAGAACTTGTCCACCAAATTCGTTCAGAATCATGTTAATTACCTGACACCACACTTTGGTATGTTTGTCGTAATCAGCGCGGGTATAACGGCTGATACCTTGACTAATCCCCAGAGCAACTACCGGACGTTCTTGATTAATGCCATATAACTTCAACAAGTTCTCAACAGTTTCTGGTGGTGCTGGTGGTAATAGAAAAGCGGGGTCTGCTGTGTGCTTAACTAATTCTGGAGACAAGCCTAGATCCTTTGTGACGTATTTATAGGAAAGGCTTTCTCTGATAGTGACTAGCTTGGCGTGACGAGCCACATTGAGCCAGATTTGAGCTTCTTCGTCAGTTTTGAAAGGGCCGATAGATTGTGCCAGAAACACTACAGGGATACCAGCATCTAAGGCGTAGACTAATGGTTTGAGTTGTCTGGTAAGAAAAGGTATACCGTAATCAGAACCAAATACATCCCCACCAGAAGCCATCACTACGGATGTGTCTGAGAGTAACCGGGCAATATCTTTGTAGGCAGGTGCAATCGGCTTATAGACCTGAGAAAGCTGATTGCGCCAGCGATTGACTATATGTAGGCGGCGTAAATTGCGATCGCTGATTAATTCTACGTTGTACTGCTGTAGTCTAATTTCGTCGTAATCTGGAGTCTCACTGAAAATGCTGACGGCAAGTCCTGGTTGGCGTTGACGTAGTTGTTCAATAGTAGTTAACACCATTGCTTCAACGCCTCGGTTGCGTAGTCCAGTGATTCCTGTAATGGCTGCTTTCATGGCTGTTTAACCTCTTTTAAAAGTACCCAACAAATTAACCAAAAGTCGTTTAATACGCCTAGCAACTCTTTTCCATAAAGACACCTGATATAGCTGTTTGTATTTCTGCACTAAGGGGTCTAGTTGCTGCTTAAATACAGAAAATTGACCAGCATCAACAGCATTTTTACAAGCAAGATGGCTTTGTGCTGCTAGAGCAACTCTCATGATTTGCCGTGCTTGCAAGTTTTTATTTAGATGGCTAGCACTTGGTTTCACCCGCTTTTGCGGATACCAGTCACCCCGTTGTTCAGTTAAATACAAACGATAAGCTAGACCTTCTCGTCGATGCTGAAAGCCTGATTTTTGTGATTGCGCGACTTCATCTGCACTAATCCGATCCATTTGCAATGTTCCCGCAGTCATCGCACGCTCAATCATGTCTTGAATGACTGGGTGACGGACAATCACAACATTTGTACCTTGACTGTCTTTGACATACTGAGGTAACCAAGCATCTCCAACTGTTACATCTGCGGTTTCCGCTACGACATCATCACAATAATCACAGGCTTTGTACTTGAAAAAACCCAAACCCCAATCTGTACCATAGAGGTCATAGACAGGACTAACGTGAGTGACCATCTTACCTGCTTGCAGTCCAGTAACTTCCACACCGTAGCGGTTAGCGTTTGCGTCTGGTAATTTTTTGCGAAAGTCTATTGCTAGTAAATTACCTGGTTCAATGCCACATTGCCAAGCCAACATTTCTGCAAAGCGCATACTCTTCAGATGACCACAAATTAGACCCACACAAAACCGGATGCGTTCGGCTAGTAGCTGGTCTTGGCGCATTAATAAACGCACAGCTTTAATAAAACAGGGAATCCCCACAATGGCATAGCGTCCCGGTTGTTCCCGAATCAGCTGCATTACTTCCGACATTTCTACTGGGTAGTAACGGGACTTAGCACCGTTGCGTACCTGTTCTATAGTTGTGGAAATTTGATAGTGAAATAATCTGGGGTCAGTGGGAGATGGATGGCGTTGATGAATGTGGATGACACCATCTACTAAACCTTGACTGAGCAGATTAGTCACAATCCAAGTACCCATCCCTCCTGAACTACCGCGATCGCGGTAATCATCTTCTGCAACATAACCTGCGTAAGTATCTAAATAATAACCAATTTGATGGTGATATTTGCAATCATTATGGAATACTTCTTGGCTAATCTGGTCTTCATTTAAACTTTGGCTTGAAAAAGGACAAACAGATAGTATTGAATGACTAGAAAATGCTGGTTTTGATAATGTATCGATACTTGCTTGCAACTTTTTATCTGCGTCTAATTCCATCTTGAGCGGTGAGCCACTAACTGAGGCACACGCACCACAACCAACACAATAACCACCCTCTATAACAGTTTCTAATAACTGGTTGATCTCAGGATGTTTAATTTTTTCTGTGATTTGTTCAGTCATCTTTACAAGTCCTGTATCTGCTGGTCTAACGAGCAATATTAACTACTTGCCAAAAAAGTTTCGGTGCAATCAAGAAAATTGACAAAATATAGACTATAGCTCCAACTAAGATAGCAACAGCTAACATTGCAGAAGTATTTACGATGTTACTAAGCAAATACTTGACTGCAAATATTGTTCCTAACATCGTTATTGTTGCAGCCAAAGGAGCAGCACCTTGGCGTAAATAAGTCACGACATTAATGCGGACTAATTTCCAGACTACCCAAACAGTAAGCGGGGCCATGAGATATCCTCTAATTACGTAAGCAGCAGCAACAGCAACTATTCCCCATTGAACTGCTATGGCAAAAGCAACTATATTACTAACAGCCTGCACCCCATCTAAAGCTAATTTCCATGAAGGTTTTCCCATTGCCATAATCACAGAAGCATTGAAATAAAAATAAGCATAAAGAATACCAATTAGGTTTAAAATTTGCATTACTGGAATACTTTGTAGCCATTGTTCTCCAAATACGACCCTAACTATTTCTGGGGCTAATATCACCATGCCAAAAAAACCGGGAAAGGTAATTAAACTTGTGAGTTTTATAGCTTGATATAGTGCATTACGTAATCGTTCTGGTTCTTCTTGTAATCTAGCAAAGGTCGGCAAGGAAACTCTAGCAATAATACTAGTGAGCAGTTCTGTTAATACTAATAACAAGCGATAAGCTACAGTGTAATAACCTAAAGCAACTGAACCCAAAAAATACCCAATTAAGAAATCGTCAGAGCGGCGATTAAAAAAGTTAAATATATTCATTCCTAAGACATTAATGCCAAAGGAAAATAGCTCTTTAAAATGGCGTTGTGAAAACCGTAATCCTGGTCGCCAGTCACTCACTTTCCAAAGTACCAAAACTTGTACTAAGCTACTTGTGATTTGTTGAGCAACAAGACTCCATACGCCAAATCCCCTAAATGCCATAGTTACGCCTACTATACCACCAATCAAAACGCCAATTAGTGTACGTTTAGCAAGAGATTTAAAAGCTAATTTTCGCTGAAGAATAGCATTCTGAACACTACTAAAAGCAATGAAGATAAAAGTAACAGATAGACAGCGTATAATTGGTATAATTGCTGGTTCTTTAAAGAAATACCCAATTAAACTGGCACTAGCAATAGTCATTATTGCTAGAAAAGTACCCATTCCTAAATTAGTCCAGAAGGCAGTATCTAAATGTTCCGACTCTAATTCTTTTCTTTGAATAATTGCTTGTGAAAAACCTTGATCAACAAATACCTGTAAAAAATTTAAGCATACACTAGATAAAGCAACTAAACCAAATGTTTCTGGCCCTAACAATCTTGCTAATAGGAAAAAAACGCCAAAAGAAATGACTTGGCGACCCCAACTTTCAATTGCAGACCAAAATACACCTACAAGAGCTTTTCGACGTAAATTTGATGATGCTTTTGGAGATTCCATTACAGGCTTTACCCATGATATAGATTAACAGTTTGATACTTTTAACCAAAATCCGCTAAGTTGCTTTTTCACGAAAAGCCTGATATCTAGAGCTTTTTAATTTCTGAAATTTAGCTTTATTTCTGCCATGACTTACTAGTTAGTTAAGGCAATTTTTCCTCATATTTTTTTGCTGAGACTTGCATTATCTATATAGGGTTTCTCGGTTAAGCTAGGTACAAGAAACAAACTCCCAAACTCATCGCCGCAAGAGAGAAGAGGACTATGACATACCTCATGTGATTAGGAAACGCTATAGTGCAGAAGCTACGGTATACAACTCTTATACCTACAGAAATAAGAGCCTTTGCAGCAAAAAATTGCCCTACCCATTAGATACAATAATTTTCTACAAAACCAGTGTTTAAATATGCTCACAGGGCAACATAAAACTAGAATCTCTTAAGCTAGCTTATATATGCGTTGCTATGCACCATAAATCACAACACCGAGAGAATTATTATTGGGTATGGAGTAAAAAATTTAGGCGATTCAAACTAACTAATAGACACCATAGATAGTTTAATCCTATAAAAACAGCAGTTAATGCTGAGATAGTTCGATAATTTTGATACTGACATAGCTATTAGGGGAACACACTGATACAAACTTGGTTTAGCGGAGATTTTTAGTTACTAAATAGTATTAGTAATAATTACTCGCAACCGCATACTAGCTTACAAGCTGATTAATGATTGTTACACCCTTCACAATAAACTTTACATTTACTTTATCTTTTTCTCTAGTTTTTTCTCACTTGGTTCATACAAGCATTACAATTTCCTTAATATTTCAATAATAATACTTAGGTAAAAATATAGTATGAGACTTCCAAGTAAAAAAATATCCCATCGCTTTTATGGCAAGGGGCAGGGGGAGGGATAATTTACTTTTTGGAGTTCCTTAACACGCTTTAATTTTTAAACTTACCTACACACTGATAAAACGGCATAAAAAGAACAGGGAAGAAAAACTCTTCCCTGTTCTTTTTATTTTGCTGATTGTCTTGCTTGTTAGCTTCTTTGAGCTTCTGGCGTAACATTTGTCTTTGTTTTTTAAGTTGTCGTTTCCTGGCAGAACCGCCTCTACCTTTATCGTTTCTCCCTTCGCGACGGGGAGATTCCCATCTTTTAAGTCTCATCTGTTTTATTTTGAGATTTAGTTAATTGACAGTGGGCAGGAGGAGAATCGAACTCCTATGACCGTAAGGTCGCCACATTTTGAGTGTGGTGCGTCTACCAATTTCGCCACCCGCCCTTGGGTGCAACTTTACTATTATAGTCACTTAATGAATTTAATGCAAGGAGTAAATCAAGAATTTTTGCTTTTCACTAAAGTGAGTAGTGAGTGCTGAGTGCTGAGTAATGAGTAATGAGTGAGGATCAATACTCGGATGTAGTTATACACGTATTTTTTCCTGTCACCTGTTACCTGTCACTAAACTAGAGTCAATATCTTGTAACTGAGCAACGCCACTGAGGGACATTGCTACTTTTAACTCATCTTGTAGTAGTGAGATAAGATGTGACACACCAGCTTGTCCGGCTAGTGCTAGTCCCCACAAAACAGGTCTGCCAATTAGTACGGCTTTAGCACCTATGGCTAAAGCTTTGAGAATATCTGTACCGCGACGGATACCGCCATCTAATAATACTTCGACCTGACCGTCTACGGCTGCAATTATCTCAGCTAGGGCATCTAAAGAAGCGATCGCACCATCTAGTTGTCTGCCACCATGATTGGAAACTACAATGGCTTTAGCTCCATACTCTACAGCCCGCACTGCATCATCTCCTCGTAAAATGCCTTTCAGTACCAAAGGTAGTGGTGATAAAGATTGTAACCATTCCAAATCACGCCAAGTTAAGGACGGGTCTAGTTGTTGGGCAAAATAAGTAAACAAACCAGATTCTCCCTGCTCATGGGGAATATCCAAACCGGAGATATCAGCAAGATTAGCTAGATGTAACCCTGGAGGTAAGGCAAACTCGTTGCGTCTGTCTCGTTCTCGCTGTCCCAGTACGGGAGCATCAACGGTAAGACAGAGAGCTTTGTAACCTGCGGCGTAAGCTCTTTCTACTAAGGCGCGAGTTAAACCCCTGTCTTTGTGGATGTAAAGCTGAAACCATTGCAAAGCATGGGGAAACTTAGCACCTATATCAGCGACGGCTTCTAAGCTTTTAGTGGACATTGTACTTAATACCATCCCCACCCCGGCAGATGCAGCTGCCATTGCAGTGGCAAATTCACCATCTGGATGAGCCAGACATTGAAAAGCCATCGGTGCAATTAAAAGCGGGAATTCTAGGGTTTGTCCTAAAATTGTAGTATTCAGGCTAATTTGGCTGACATCCACTAGCATCCTCGGCCTTAGTTTGACTCGCTCAAAGGCAGCACGATTATCTCGCAGTGTAATTTCATCCCATGCGCCACTGCTGTAATAGTCAAATGCCATCTTTGACAGATGCGTTTTTGCTAACTGTTCATATTCAAATATATTGATGGGATTTGAGGCAGCTGTCATGGTGGCGATTAAGAGTTAACCAGATTCATCTTAAATTGTTTTGAGGTGCGATCGCCTGATCAAGAGATCGCAGCTACTCAAGCTGTCACCTGTCCCCTGTCCCCTGTCACCTATCACTTAGAGTTTACCAGTTGCGCCAGCCGCCTTTGGGTGCTACTTCGCTGGTGTATTTTTGTCCGTGAGTTTGTAGTAGGGACTGGTATTCTTGACTACTTGCCCAACGGTCAATTTCTCTGGCTCTGAGGACTGGTACAGGGTGGGTTAATTCGGCTGTACGAGCTAATTTGACCATTTCCCCTAGTTCGCTTTTACTAATATCATCGTAGGCACGAGCTTGGTCAATAAAAGCATCGAGATTGAGTTTTGGGGCGAGGGTGGGTGAACCGCCGGCTAATTTCATTAAAACGGACATCACCACTTTGGGGTCTTGGGTGGCTAGTAATGCGGCGCGATCGCAGGTAAACTCAGCACAACGTACCCATTCTAAAAGTTGAGCTTGGATGGCTTGGGCAATAAAAGCCCCAACATTAGGTAATATTCCTGCCGCTAATATTAATAAATTAACCGGTGTTAAATAAACGCTATGGTCGCACTTCAGATGTCCTAACTCGTGGGCAATTACCGCCTGTATTTCTTCTGGAGTCAGCATATCAACTAAAGAAGTGTGCAACATAATAAACGGTTGCTTCCCCCGCATAGCAAAGGTATAAGCATTAGGCGCAGGATGTTGCCGTACATATAATTGAGGTGGTTCAATATCTAAAATCTTGCAAGCTTCTAACAAGAGTTTGTGTAACTCCGATAGTTGTTGTTCACCTACCAAAACACTAGAAGCAATATTTTCTACATAAAAAACTTGCTCTGCCATTGGCCCTAGCAAATTTCTGACTATCATATCCAAACCTGGTATTTGCTTCAGAGCTTTGGTTGCTTCCAAGTCTAATGGATGACGAAACGAGTCAGCTTTTAAACCGATGAGCGAGGATTTAAGCAAAGACATGATTTAGCCGGCTGGAAAAACAAAATATCAACAGCCTCCCACAGTTAGTATAACGATTTGAGCAATGAGTGCTGAGTAATGAGTAATGAGTAATGAGTAATGAGTATTGAGTGAGATTCCCCACTCAGCACTCAGCACTCAGCACTCAGCACTCAGCACTTAATTCGCTGCTTCGGTATCTACTGGTACTTCACTTACGCGCTGGATTTTTGCGCCTAATTGTTGCAATTTCACATCCATTTGATCGTAGCCCCGATCAAGGTGATGTAATCCCTGGATTGTGGTTTGTCCTTCGGCAGCTAGTCCCGCTAAAACTAACGCTGCTGATGCTCGTAAGTCAGTCCCAATCACTGGCGCACCAGATAGTATCGGCACTCCGCGCACAAAGGCTGTATTCCCTTTAACGCGGATGTCTGCACCCAAGCGGTTTAACTCGGAGGCATGACGCAAGCGGTTTTCAAACACAGATTCGTTAATGATGCTGTCGCCTTCCGCCAAGGTGAGTAAGGCCATGAATGGTGCTTGCATATCTGTGGGAAAACCTGGATGGGGCAAGGTGTCGATATCGGTTGCCTTGAGAATTCCCGCAGGTAGAATGCGTAAGCAGTCTGGTGCATCTTCAATGATGGTTACGCCAATATCCCGTAGTTTGGCAATCACTGGAATTAAATGATCTGGTACTACTGGGGAAAGGCTGATTTCTGAGCGCGTGATAGCTCCCGCTACTAAAAATGTACCTGCTTCGATGCGATCGGGAATAATCGAATAGTCAATAGAATGTAATTTGGGAACACCAACAACAGTGATAGTGCTAGTCCCCGCACCCTGGATTCTCGCCCCCATTGCATTACAGAAGTTAGCTAAATCAACTACTTCCGGCTCTCGCGCGGCATTTTCAATAATGGTTTCGCCATCAGCTAGAGTAGCCGCCATCATCAAGGTTTCGGTTGCCCCCACGCTGGGAGTATCTAAGTAGATTTTCGCACCTTTTAATCTACCGTTACTACCAGGAACATAAGCATTACAAATACCATGTTCGATTTGTACCTCGGCTCCCATTGCTTGCAGTCCTCGGACGTGCAAATCAACTGGTCTAGCACCAATGGCACAACCCCCTGGTAATGGCATTTGTGCCACCCCTAGACGGGCTAAAAGTGGGCCAATGGCAAAGAAACTAGCCCGTAATTGGGTAACTAGTTCATAGGGAGCTTTTGATGTGGTGATTTCACTGGCATTGATATCTAAAATATCGGCTTCTCTAGTTAGGCGTACACCCAACGCTGAGATTACCTCAGCCATCCGTTCTACATCTGCCAACAAGGGAACGTTACGAATGCGACAATCTCCTGAACATAGCAAAGCTCCAGCAATGATCACCAAAGCTGAATTTTTCGCCCCGCTAATTTTTACCTGCCCCCGCAAAGGATGCCCACCCCATATTTGTAAGACTGAGGAGTCTACTTCAACAACAGGTTTAGCATCTGGTAAGCTGCTAGAAGGATTAATAAGTCTACCTCCAAAATAAATACTTAATTTTATAAGTTAGAAGTTGGTTTTGATTCTACAGTAAAGAGTTGATTTGTCTACATTATTGTCTTTATTTTGTCCCACAACTGAACATTCTCTTAGTAGCTTTTGAACTCTTAGCATCACTACGGGGAAGTCAAAAGTCAAAAATCATAGACGCGAAAGCGGCTAACCCGGAGGGTAAGTCGAAATGAATACAGTGTCAATGTTTCGTTGATTGGGAATGCTTAGTTAATTTATACCGTGCTGTACTAATAACCAGTCGCTAATCCCTTTGTAGGAAGTTGACAAATATAAATAATTCAGTAATAATAAGAAATTGTCGATATACAAACCGCAGGCGGAACTGGCGGAATTGGCAGACGCGCTAGATTCAGGTTCTAGTGCCGCAAGGCTTCCGGGTTCAAGTCCCGGGTTCCGCATAAATTTAAGTGCTGAGTGCTGAGAAAGAAATACTCGGCACTCAGCATTCTTAATTCACTACTACAGATGTTAACGAGTTTACAAAATCCTTTAGTTAAGCAAATCCGCAAGCTGCACTCTACCAAGGAACGGCATAGACAGCAGTTGTTTTTATTGGAAGGGACGCACTTGCTTGAGGAAGCGTGTGCGGTGAGTTACCCGCTAGAGGTGGTGTGTTGTACTCCAGAATGGGAAACAGCCCATATAGAATTATGGGATTTAGCTTGTAGTTTATGCGATCGCGCTGAAATTGTCAGTCCCGAAGTTTTAAGTGCGATCGCTACTACTGTACAACCAGATGGGGTGGTAGCGATCGCTAAACGCAGTGAACACCAACAGCAAGCCCCCTACACTGGCATAGTTTTAGCTGTAGAAACCATCCAAGACCCTGGTAACTTAGGGACAATGATTCGCACGGCGGCTGCGGCTGGTGCATCGGGTTTGTGGTTGAGTCAAGATAGCGTAGATTTAGATAATCCTAAAGTCTTGCGTGCTTCGGCTGGACAATGGTTTCGTCTAGCAACGTCGGTAAGTGAAGATTTAAAGACGACAGTTCAGAATTGCCAGCAGGCGGGTATGCAGGTAATAGCCACTTTACCCACCGCACAGTTAACTTATTGGGATGTAGACTGGCAAAAACCTAGTTTGATTTTATTGGGAAATGAAGGTGCTGGCTTGTCGGCTGATTTAGCCACAATGGCAGATAAGCAAGTCAAAATTCCCCTCAGTCCAGGCGTAGAGTCTTTGAATGTAGCGATTACCTCAGCTTTAATGTTATATGAAGCCCAGCGACAAAGGCGAGTGTGAGGAGTGAGGAGTGCTGAGTAAAATACCCGGAAATTTTGTGGACGGAAACCGTCCCTACAAAATTCTTTCTTTTACAAAACGTAATTACGAATTACGAATTACGAATTACTTTTTGTTCTTCCTTCTAGATATTGTTCAATATCAGCAACAGCGTCTTCCCATGCTGCTAAATCAGCATCAGTCACATCTTCACTCTGGTCGACTGCATTGGCGTTACTCGTAGAGATATCTGGTATCGCCTCATCCTCAGTCTCACTTTCGGTTAAGATACTTTCCAACTGTTCTAGGGCTGCTTCCAACTCTTGATCAGCCTTGCGGCGATTGTGTTGCTGATTTTGCTCCATAATTTTGATTTAAAATTTTTGATTGACAAATTAGATGTTAATTGTAATGCCTATAATTTTACATTTTGCCCATCTAAAATCATATTTACAGCTATTTGCTGTATAAAGTTTACACACTTCTACACTAAACAGGTAGCCTTCAAACTCAAGAGACATTTTACCCACACACAAATTTGTAGAGACGTTACAGTGCAACATCTCTACAATGTCTAACTGTTCAGCAATTTAGCTTTTAGTAATGATTACCCGTTTTACGGTGGTTGATGGCAGTTACATCATCGGGTTTGATGAGCTTACCATTGTCAACGGTGGCGTAAACTACCCAATGGTCGCCGCATTCCATACGCTGACTAACTGAGCATTCCACATAAGCGAGGGCATCAGTTAGCACAGTACAACCGTTTTCAGCTTCTGTAGTGGTGAAGTTAGCAAAACGATCTTCTCCGGGTTTGAAGTTTTTGCGGAAATGCTTCATATATTCGCCGTGGTTCTCTTCTGAGAGGATATTCAGGGCAAATTTACCACCGGGATACATGAGGGATTCTATCGCGCGTTCTTTAGCGATCGCCACAGTTAAACCTGGAGGATTGAAGGTAGCTTGAGATACCCAAGAACCCAGCATTCCTGTAGATACTTCGCCTTGCTTGGCTGTAATCACGCAAACTGAACCAACAATCCGTCCTACAGCTTGTTCCACAGGGGTAGCGGCTTGTTGGGGTACACGTAATTTCTTGGCTTTCTTCAAGGTTTGGGCGAAGTCTGTACCCACTTCTTCGCAATACTTGAGGGTAACATCGTCGGGTTTAAACTTGACTTTTAAGGTGTCCACACCGAAGCGATATCCAGCATCGCGGAGTTTACCTTCAATCATGTCTAAGGCTTCACCACTCCAGCCGTAAGAACCAAACACCCCAGCTAGTTTGTTGTTATCACCCACCTTCAGGACAATACCCAAAGCGGTGTGAATGGGGGTTGGTGCATGACCGCCAATGGTGGGTGAACCGATGAGGAAGCCGTCCGCTTTCTCTAAATTGGACTGAATTTCTTCAGGAGTGGCAAATTCGCAGTTAATCGATTGGACTGCTACACCACCTTTAGTTAGTCCGAGTGCGATCGCCTGTGCAAGAGTTGCGGTATTACCGTAAGCTGAGGCATATAATAACGCCACAGAAATTTCCCGGTCTTTTTGAGCTAGACTCCAATCAGCGTAGGCTTGGGTAAGTGCCATTAAACTGGTACGTACCAAAGGCCCGTGACCTACAGCATACATTCTCACCTGTAAGTCGGAAATCTTCTCCAATGCTGCTTCCACATGGATAGCATGGGGGGCCATCAAACAGTTGTAGTAGTAACGCTGGTCTTCCTTGAAGGATTCCCAGTTGTCATCAAACACATCATCACTACAGATATGCACCCCAAACAGCTTATCTGTGTAGAGAATCTGGGTTTGTTGGTCATAGGTGCAAAGTCCTTCCGGCCAACGGGGGCTAGGAATCGGCAAGAACTTCAACACATGACCCTTGCCTAAATCAAGGTTTTCTTTCCCCCGCATCACCAAGATATTTAAGCTGTCATCGGGGAACGCCGCCCGTAAATTAGCTGCACCAGGAAGAGAACAAACAAAGGTAATTTGCGGAGCTAATGCTAACAAAGCCTTGAGAGTAGGTACACGGTTGGGGCTAAAGTGTCCCAGGATGACGTAATCCAATTTTTTCAAATTGAGCGTCTGCTGTAATGCTTCTAGATAGATAGCAGTAAAAGTTTCCGCAGGCGGGTCTGTAATTGCAGTTTTATCACCTTCGATTACATAAGAGTTAGAGGTAGTACCTCTTTCTAAGGCATATTCAATTTCAAACCGCAGACGTGACCAACTACGCGCTCTGAGAACTTTAGTATCTGTAGCAATGGGAAGAACTTGTACGTCACGGGGCTTGGAATCGCTCATAGATTTTTTTTCAGGTTTGTCAAAAAATTGTAAAAACCGGGTAGACTTTGCCCAGTTTTTTGCGGATTCGATGAAGCGGCTTAAATCCATAGTATTGGGAATGAGGAATTGGGAATGGGGAATTGGGAATTGGGGTAAAATCTCCTCTGCCTCCCCTGCTTTCCCTGCTTCCCCTGCTTTTTTAGTAGTAATTACCTACCTTACGGTGACGAACTGCGGTGAATCCGTCAGATTTGGAAACACGACCTTCTTGGACTGTGCAGTATAAAAGCCAGTGGTCGCTACATTCCATGCTGCTTTGGACTTCGCATTCCATGTATGCTAGAGCGTCTGTGAGGATGGGAGAACCATTTTTAGCGGTTTGGGTTCTCACTCCTGTAAAGCGGTCAGAACCGGGCAGTAAACGCTTGAGGAAGTGCTTTTTCAGTTCTTGATAATTGCCTTCTTCTAAGACGTTGAGGACGAAGCGATCGCCTACTTGCATTAAGCTATCAATGGCGCGGTCTTTGGCTACAGCAATGGTGAATCCTAATGGTTGCAAACTCGCCTGTGCTACCCAGGAAGCTAACATCGCGCTGCTAACATCACCTTTTTTGGTGGTGACAATATACAACCCGTTGCTAATCCGTCCTAAAGCCTTTTCCATGTTGACATCAAGGGCTTTGATTTGCTTGATGTTGCGTTCCCGTGTCAGCAATTGACCCAAGTCTGTACCTGCTTCGGTACACATTTGGTAAGTGGATGCACCGGGAACTTCTCGAATCCGAATGGCTGGGAAGGCTTCTTTTACACCCAAGTCGATAAACTTCCGGCGAATTGTATCAACCGGTTCGTCATCGCCACCGAAGCATTCAAACAAGCCGACTACTTGCTTATCTTTAATTACAGATAGCAAAGAACTAATACCAGCTTGGGCTGCAACGGAGGTTGTCGGCGGCATACCGATAATTAAACCAGCTGCTCTACCTGCCAATTCTTGGATTTCTTGGATGTCAGTGGTGCTGAGGTCAATGATTTCTACACCCAGACCAGTTTTTTGGATACCTTCAGCTATGGCTTGACCAAGGCGATCGCTATATCCATAATCGGAGGTGTAGAATAAACCAACAGTGGTTTCGGCTTTGGCTTGTCTTTGACTCCAACTTTGGTAGCACTCGGTCAAGACATCCAGGTGATGATACAACAACGGCCCGTGACCGTTGGCGATAATATTAATCTTGCCCAGTTCACCCATCCGCTTCATTGCGTTCAGGAGAGAACGAGCATTTGGCCCCATGAGACAGTCATAGTAGAATCTAAAATCAGCTTCGATCGCTTCTAAATCTTCATCAAAAGTGCGATCGTCACAGAAGTGCATCCCAAAAGCATCACAGGTAAAGATGGTTTGGGTTTTGCGGTCATAACTAAAGATGGTGTCTGGCCAGTGGAGGTTAGGCGCACTCACGAATTCGATTTCGTGACCTTTACCAATATCGATGCGATCGCCACTTTTGACAATCCGCTTAGAAAATGGATCATGTACCAAACCTTCCAAAAATTGCAACGCAATTTTAGAAGCCAAAACAGTTGCTCTTGGTGCTAATTGCAGCACATCTTCCACCAAACCACTATGATCTGGTTCTGTATGACTGACAATAATGTAATCAATAGTCTTGGGGTTAACCAGACCTTTTAGTGTATCTAAATACAGTTGGCGAAACTTCTGGTGAGAAGTATCGACTAAAACTGTTTGTTCGCCTCTAATTAGATATGAATTATAAGTCGTACCGTTTTGCAGTCCGAATTCGATATCGAAGCGATCGCGATCCCAGTCTAGACAGCGAATCGCCGTAGTGTTAGGGGCAATTTCTACAGTTTGTACAGTTAGCCGATGCTGAACATTTTCTGCGTTGGCGTTGCCGGTCGTAGACATCGCTACCATTATTTTCTTCGTCTCCGAGCGCAAATAAACAGTATTGTTTCTTTGCCCCATTGTGCAGCTAACTGGATTTTTAAGTTGTAATGAAAACGCTATTTCTCGAAATTCAATATGTAGCAATTATTGCGGTTTCTCGGAATCATTTTTAACTAGAAAAATCTCCGAAAAACCAGCGTGTATAAAGAGTATTAAGTTTTAATTGTTGCTGTTTCTTGGCATAATTTAAATTCCCTCACATATCATACATACCTTATTTAACATGGCAAGATTTCCGTAAGGAAAAGCATAGATTTCTCTACATTTATAAGCGTTGAAACCTCAAGATGTAGAGATACTGCATCAAAATATCCTTAATTTATTTATGGAAATTTTCTTATCATATATATAATGTTTCTCGCTGAAGTGAGATACAAGAAATCTATCCCAACCACCTAGGCTACCGTGTCAACACAAGTCTTATAAACTTACCCCACAAAGTTTTAATCCCCCCGAACCCCTCTTAAAAAGCTTTTGAACTCCGTGAACGAGTCTTTGAACTTCGTGAACGAGTCTTTGAACTTCGTGAACGAGTCTTTTAGCTCCGTGAACGAGTCTTTTAGCTCCGTGAACGAGCCTTTTAGCTCCGTGAACGAGCCTTTTAGCTCCGTGAACGAGCCTTTGAACTCCGTAAACGAGTCTTTGAACTCCGTAAACGAGTCTTTGAACTCCGTGAACGAGCCTTTTAGCTCCAATTCAAGAAATAACAACCAAATTTTCTCAACACCCTTACACCCCCCAGCAAAATGGTAAGATTTTCCATATAAAACTGATAGGAAAGCAGCGTGTCGATAACAGAGAATAAAATAACAGTAGATTCTTTAGAATGGTTTTATCGGGAAGCTACACCAATTGGACAAACTGACTTATTACCTGTAGTCTTACTACATGGAATCCCATCACAAAGTTACAGTTGGCGGAACATTTTACCAGCATTAGCCAGCCAAGGAACAAGAGCGATCGCACCAGATTGGATTGGTTCTGGCTTTTCTGCTAAACCGGAAAAACAAGAGTTTTCTTACACTCCCGACGCTTATATCAAAGCATTATCAGGCTTTATTGAAGCATTAGAAATAGAAAAATTTTCTCTAGTAGTCCAAGGTTTCTTAGCTTCTGTTGGTCTGCAATATGCTTTAAGAAATCCCGAAAAAATTGCCAACATTGCTATTTTAAATACACCCATTTCTCTGGATGCAAAATTACCTTGGAAACTGCAACAGATGGGTTTACCTTTTGTGGGTGACATGATGACTCAAGACCCCTTATTAGTTGACCGCACTTTAGAAGGCGGTAGTCGTTATCGCATTGAAGACAAAGATTTAGATGTATATCGCAAACAATATTTAAAGACTTCCGCCGTCGGACGTGCGCTGTTAACCACGATTCGCAATCTGCAACTACCAGCAGCCATGACAGAAATTACATCCGGCTTTCAACAATGGCAACAACCAATTTTAATTCAATGGGGAATGATTGACCCTTGGTTGCCTATAGATGTAGCAGAAAGTTTTGCCAAGTCCGTACCCGATGCAGAAGTGATTAAACTCAACAACGTCGGTCACTATCCCCAAGAACACTATCACGAAACAATTCTACAAGACCTACTACCCTTTGTACGTCGAAGTTAGTGAGTGCTGAGTGCTGAGTGCTGAGTGCTGAGTAGTGAGTAATGAGTAATGAGTAATGAGTAGTGAGTAGTGAGTAGTGAGTAGTGAGTGGTGAGTGGGCATTGTATTTTTCTCCCCCTGCTTCCCCTGCTTCCCCTGCTTCCCCTGCTTTCTTTTCCCCTGTCACCTGTCACCTGTCACCTGTCCCCTCCTTCTCCGGTACAGGATCATAACCACCGGGATGGAATGGATGACAACGTAAAATCCGTCGGGTAGCCATCCAGCCGCCCCGAAATATGCCAAATCTTTCTATGGCTTCGATCGCATACATTGAACAAGTCGGTTGAAAGCGACAGGTGGGTAGGAATAGGGGAGAGATAAATATTCTGTAGCCTTTAATCAACCAAATAAATAATTGCTTCATTACTGTCGCCCAAATCTTATAAATTGGTAACAAGGATAAAACGTTTTCTATCTTGTAGCATCTTTGTTAACTCAATTTCCTGATTTCATCTTAACCCCATCTCTATGGCTGCAAATTACTATTGTTGCAGCTTGGGTATTTTTTATTCTAGCGATCGCTGGATTAGTAAGTCGCTTTGCTACTAGCGATCCGGAAATCATCCGTAAAATAGTTCATATTGGTGCTGGCCATGTCATTTTAATCGCGTGGTGGCTGAATATTCCTGCCAGCATAGGTATTGGTGCTTCAATTTTAGCCAGTATTATCACTCTGTTATCCTACATTTTTCCTCTTCTTCCCGGCATTAATAGTGTAGGAAGGCAAAGCTTAGGCACATTTTTTTACGCTGCTAGTGTGGGAATTTTAGTAGCTTACTTCTGGTATGTACAACAACCCCAGTATGCAGCGATTGGGATGATGATTATGTGCTGGGGTGATGGACTCGCCGCTTTAGTTGGTCAACGCTTTGGTAAACACAAGTATAAACTTTTGGGAGCGCAAAAAAGCTGGGAAGGCTCTTTAACTATGGCATTAATGAGTTATGTCGTCTGTGGTTTAATTTTACTGGGCGTATTCGGCAATATTTGGCAAACTTGGACAGTCTCATTAGTAGTTGCATTTGTCGCCACTAGTTTAGAAGCTTTTTCGTTTTTAGGTATTGACAATTTGACCGTTCCTTTAGGTAGTGCAGCTTTGGCATTTATGTTAATGGAGCTATGGGGTATTTAGAGGGAGTGAGACACAGTAGAACAGGACTTACGCAAAAACTCTCTCAAACCCTTATTTCTCTGTGTTCTCTGCGTCTCTGTGGTATGCGCTACGCGCACGTTATTCCGTAATTTGTGCGTAAGTCCTATAGAATAACTGACTTCATCCCTCTATTATCCAATGTCGGCAATAGTTTTTTCCTCTGCTGTTCCCTGTTCCCTCTATTGGCATATGTACCAGTAGAGTTAAAATACAGACATTCTTCTGTGCGGTGGGCTATGCTCTACCGGAGGTAATCGCCTTTATGTTGGGTCAGTTACTAGATGGACGCTATAAAATCACCAAAGTCTTGGGTGCTGGTGGTTTTGGTCAAACCTTCATTTCCGAAGACACTAAACTTTACAACAATCATTGTGTAGTCAAACTACTCAAACCAATGGCAACTGATCCCATGACCTTACAAGTTGCTAGGCGGTTGTTTCAATCAGAAGCACAGTTATTACACAAGTTAGGTACTCATGACCAAATTCCCCAACTATTAGCGCACTTTGAAGAAAACGAGGAATTTTTTCTAGTTCAACAATTTATTGATGGTCATCCCCTCAGTGATGAACTCACCCCTGGAAAACGGCTGAGTGAAGCATATACCATTGCCTTGTTGCAAAATATCCTGCAACCATTAGCCTTTGTCCATCAAAATCAAGTCATTCACCGCGATATCAAACCGCCAAACCTGATTCGCCGCAAGAGTGACGGCAAAGTTGTGCTAATTGATTTTGGGGCGGTGAAAGAAATTAGTACGCAGGTGGTGACTGGCGAAGGTGTCACGAAAATGACCGTAGGTATTGGTACGGCTGGCTATATGCCCAGTGAACAGAGTCGGGGTAGCCCCAGATTAAGCAGCGATGTCTACGCTGTGGGGATGATTGGTATTCAAGCTTTAACGGGGTTAATGCCCCATCAATTGGAAGAAGATATCCAAACGGCGGAAATTGTCTGGCGACAATTAGTACAAGTCAGCTCGGCTTTGGGGGATGTATTAGATAGGATGGTACGCTATGACTTTCGCCAACGCTATCCTTCGGCGATGGAAGCTTTAGTAGCTGTACAACAGTTGGGGAATGCTTACGCAGCAACACAAACACCTACTAATCCAGGATATACACCGACGATACCGTTTGATCCCGCACAGCAGCAACCAATTAATTCTCAGCCTCCCTTGTATTCGCCTCCACCGCCAGTTCCAGTCCAGTATCGTCAAGAGATTCCCCAACAACCTCAGTCTGCTGCACCTGCTGTATCTGGCGATAGTCCAAAGGTAGGGTTTGGTTTTTATTTGCAATGGGTGTTAGTGAATGTTGTGGGTTTGATTGGAGGGGGCATTTTTGCGGCGATCGCTCATGTAATAGTAGAGCCTATCTTCGGTACAATCCTGAGTTATCAAGCTGTAGTTGCAACGATGGCCTTGACAATCGGCTTCATGCAATTACTAATGCTGCGAAGACACATCCCCATATCTGAAAAGTGGTGGCTATTAGGAACTACTTTAGGTGCTTGTATTTCCGTTCTCCTAGGGAATATGATGTTTAGCGGTGATTTGGATAGTGTAATCGGACTGTCCTTCATGTCAGTAGGCCTCATCGTCGGAATTATCCAATGGTGGCTACTGCGGCGATTTGTTAAGCAAGCTGGCTGGTGGATTTTGGTTAATTTACTGTTTGGTTGGATAGGCGGTATTCTTTCGGGAGCAGTATTAGTATTGCTGTTAAAAAATCCCAAAGAACACCAGTAAACATCAGCAAGTTTCTTATTCGTAATGATAACGACAACAAAGAAAATCAATTTGAGTATTTCCCACCCGATACATCAGCCGATGTTCTAAATCGACGCGTCGTGACCAAATATCTGCATCTAAATACTTTAATGGTTCTGGTTTACCAATCCCCTCGAAGGGATTTTGCATCACAGCCGTCACCAAATCCAAAATTTTCGATGCTTTCTGAACATCTTGCTTGAACCACCAAGCTAAATCCTCTTTAAACCTAAAGCTAAAACCAGGACTGCGATTAACTATAACTGGTTGAATTTCCTCGCTGTCAGCTTTCTTGTTTTTCCTCTTGCCCAATTCCCAACTCCTGCTGAAGTTCTGCAATAGATCGAGGTTGAATCTTGCCGGTTTTCGACTCCTCTATTGCATCAAATAATCGACGTGCATTTGCAGGAGAACGCAAAAGATAAACTGTTTCTACCAAACTTACCAAATCTGATTCAGCAATCAAGGCTACATTCTCACTGTCACGACGGTTGATGATATACACTTGATGATTTTTTACAACTTGGTCTAACAACTTGAAAAAGTCATTTCTCGCATCGGTGGGAGATGTGATTTCGTAAGAAAACATGGATTTATGTACATATTCCTGTACATAAATTATAAGACACTATTAATCATATTGCTATTATTTTAGTGAGATTAAAGCATGGCTCATCAAACTTACATAACTGATGTGTTAGTTGTTGGTGGTGGAACTGGAGGGACTGCTGCGGCTATCCAAGCAGCGCGGCGCGGTGCTAACACTATCCTAGTGAGTGAATTTCCTTGGTTGGGAGGAATGTTAACTTCCGCCGGAGTCTCTGCGCCTGATGGGAACGAATTAATGGCGTTTCAGACGGGTTTATGGGGCGAATTTTTACGAGAATTACAGCAACGACAACCAGGGGGATTAAATAATAGTTGGGTGAGCTTTTTTAGTTATGATCCCCGTGTGGGAGCAGAAATTTTTGCTGATTGGGTAAAGGAACTAGCAAATCTGCATTGGATTTCTGGACAAGTCCCTCTAGAAGTTTTAAAGCAAGATAACTGTATTACTGGTGTGCGGTTTGCAGATTTTACAGTGCAAGCCAAAGTTATTCTCGACGGGACAGAGTTAGGCGATTTATTAGCCTTAGCAGAGATACCCTACCGTTGGGGTTGGGAATTACAGTCTGAATGGGAAGAACCCAGCGCACCCATTGAATTTAATGCTATCACGACCAAATATCCTGTACAGTCACCAACTTGGGTTGTTGTAATGCAAGATTTTGGTGCAGATATCGCACCCGAAATTCCTCCCTTGCCAAATTATGATCCTTCGCTGTTTGTCGGTGCTTGGGAAAAATATGGTGCAGAGAAATTCTTGAATTATGGACGCTTGCCGGGTAATCTATTTATGATTAACTGGCCTATATGTGGTAATGACTACGGTGAAGGAGTAGGACGACTGATAGAGTCAGCAGCAGCTAAAAGTGAATTTTTACAAGAATGTCATTTGCAAAGCCAAAATTTCGCCCATTATATCCAAAATCAGCTAGGTAGGCGTTACGGTTTGGCAGAGTCAGTTTTTCCCCATACCCATCCTGCTTTTGCACTGCATCCCTATTACAGAGAAAGTCGCCGCTTGGTAGGACTCACTACTGTCAGAGAACAAGATATTCTACCAGTTGCAGGGGGTCGGGTGGCAGCTTTATTCCCTGATGCGATCGCAATTGGTAATTACGCCAACGACCATCATTATCCCAGCTTTGACCTACCGCTACAACCAAAATCCATTCGTTGGGGAGGAAGATGGACGGGAACGCCCTTTACCATTCCCTACCGTTGTTTAGTTCCAGTAACCACAGATGGTCTATTAGTGTGTGAAAAAAATATTTCTGTCTCTCATATCGCCAATGGCGCAACTAGATTGCAACCTGTTGTCCTGGGTATCGGTCAAGCGGCGGGGATGGCTGCTGCTATGTGTGTGGCGTTAAATTGTCAGCCGCGAGACATACCTGTACAAGCTTTGCAGAAAGCTTTATTGCAAGGCGATCGCTCTCCTGCCGCTATCATACCTTTATTTAATCTTTTACCTAATCATCCAGAATGGCGGCAATGGCAAACGTATTATCTCAATGAGCCTCAAGCCTATCCCCATAGTGGCAATTGTCCCGCTTCATCGGTGGATAATTACTATCATTCAGATACCCAGCAAGTATTCACACGGGGAAATGACTGTTTCACAGGGATTCTTCAGATTTTAAATCAGCAGGATTACAGATTCACTATCACTACTCCATCTGCTAATCTAGGGCAAACTTGGCAGCTTGTGACCTGGCGATCGCATATAGACGCGCAGCTGCAAGAATTGACCCATGAGCAACAGTTAACTGTTTGGGGTCGTCTAAATTATTCTGGTAACTGGTTATTAGTGGAAAGTTTGGTAGTATAGCCGACTTTATTTTTTTTTTCGGTAAAAAGCACTACTTTTTTGAGAATTTTCCGGACTCGTTACATAAAACTCAGTAGCAATAGATAGGAAAAATCACAAAGAGATATCTACAATGCGTGCTACTGTTAAGTTTTTAATTTCGAGTCTGGTCTTTGCTTCACTAACAGTTAATTTTTCACAACTGGTCAATGACAATTTCTTCATGTCATCAACTACTTCACAAAATTTAGTCTCATTAAAACCTAAACCTCAGCGTAATGAGCCAGAAGGTGCTACCCCTGTTCGGGGTAGTGGACGGAGGAGTTTAATGGAATCGCAAAGGAATACTTATCCTACTGTTTAGTAGATCAAAGATGATACCTGTTGTGACATGAGAATTTTTCTTGTGACCAGCAAATTCAACACTATTTACCTCTTTTAACTAGCCTTTTTAGCAAGAATACAATTTTTTAAATTCTGCCATAACAACTACCAAGTAATTAACCACCCCAATTGACAGCATCACCACTCTTCAGACTAGACATAACGCTTAATTTTATTTCCAGGGTATCATTCAGGTTAATTCACAATATTACAACAGGGTCAATAACTTCATAGTAGGCTAGATTTAGCCCTAATTTTTTCAACACACAAGACACAAATCTGCGGTTAAGCTACATCGAAACAAAATGCGGAGTTTCGAGCTTCTCGTCTTGCTTGATAACTGATTAGACCTCTTGCAAAAGTCCGAAAATCAGATGTGTCATTCTGAATGAAATATAGAATATTTGAGATGTGACAGCTTAAGCATTTATGCAAAAGGTCTATTGAATGGGGGTGCAAAGCTGTACACCCCTAAAGATTTACCTCTAAACCTGCTATCACTCTATTCATTTAACGTGAGTTCGACGAATTTTAAAAACCCCTCTCCATATCTTGCTCCTGCAAGGAGAGAGGCTTCAAAACCTTTATTTTTCGTTGATATTTCCAGATATTTAAGCCCCTCTCCGCGTCGGAGAGGGGTTGGGGAGAGGTCATCGAACTCACGTTAATTTATATTTTGGTAGTTCACGAACATTTCTTCATGTTGATGCAAGTTTGTTTATTTTTTCATCGCTGGATAATGTTGCAAGACATTCTGCAAATATTGTCCAGTGTAAGACCTGGGATTTTTGGCAACTTCCTCTGGTGTACCGACGGCGATAATTTCTCCGCCTTTATCGCCACCTTCTGGCCCCAAATCTATTACCCAGTCAGCACAACGAATTACATCTAAATTGTGTTCAATTAATAAAATAGAATTACCTTTATCTACCAATCTTTGCAAGACATCTAATAATTTATGCACATCATAAAAAGATAACCCCGTTGTTGGTTCATCGATTAAATAAAGTGTCTTACCTGTGGCGCGACGGGATAATTCTGTGGCTAGTTTCACTCTTTGTGCTTCGCCACCAGATAAGGTAGTTGCTGGTTGTCCTAACTGCACATAACCCAATCCAACATCAACTAATGTTTGTAACCGATTGACAGCTTTAGGAATATTTTCAAAAAACTCTAAACTCTCCTCAACTGTCATATTAAGAACGTCAGAAATAGACTTATTTTTATATTTCACCTGCAAAGTGTCGCGGTTATATCTTGCACCTTTACAAACTTCGCACTGTACATAAACATCAGGGAGGAAATTCATTTCAATGATATTTACACCCTGTCCACTACACGCTTCACAACGTCCACCTTTAACGTTGAAAGAAAATTGTCCTGGTTTGTAACCCCTGGTTTTAGCTTCTACGGTTTGCGAAAATACATCCCGAATTACATCAAAAACCCCTGTATAAGTCGCAGGGTTAGAACGGGGTGTGCGTCCAATGGGCGATTGATCAATGACGATGGCTTTATCAACACTATTTAATCCTTGAATTTTATCGACATCTTTAGGTATAGGAACTTTTTTAGTTAAATGATGTTGTAATGATGGGTAAACTAATTCGTTAATTAAAGTTGATTTTCCAGAGCCAGAAACACCAGTAACCGCAACAAGTTTACCTAAAGGAATTTCGACATCGATATTTTTTAAGTTGTTGCGATGGGCATTTTTAATGATTAAAGTGCGACCATTTCCTTCGCGACGTTCTGCTGGGGTATGAATTACTTTGCGTCCTGATAAATATGCACCTGTTAACGATGTTTCGGCTGTGAGTAATGCTTGGAAATCACCTTGGGCGATAATATTACCACCATGAACACCTGCACCGGGGCCAATATCAACTATATAGTCGGCGGCGCGGATGGTTTCTTCATCGTGTTCTACGACAATTAAAGTATTACCCAAATCACGTAATTTGGTTAATGTTTTGAGCAATCTATTATTATCTCTTTGATGCAAACCAATACTTGGTTCATCTAAAACGTAGAGAACTCCTGTTAACCCAGAACCAATTTGTGTGGCTAGGCGAATACGTTGCGATTCCCCACCAGAAAGGGTCATGGCTGCTCGATCTAAGCTGAGGTAATCTAAGCCTACATCTAATAAAAATTGTAATCTAGCTCTGATTTCTCGTAGCACTAAATCGGCAATCTTAATTTGCCGATCGCTCAACTTTAAATGATCAATTCTCTGCCGACAATCACGAATCGAAACACTCGTTAAATCTAAGATGTTATATTGACCTAACCTCACTCCTAAAGCTTCCGGTTTTAATCTTTTACCACCGCATACTTCACATGGTTGATCAACTACATACTGCTCTAATTTTTGCTTAATTAATTCCGAACCGCCTTCATATTGTCGCTGTAAAATGGGGATAGCACCTTTATATTGCGGTGTTTTTTGATTGTCTGTTGCCTTTTCACCATACAAAATAACTTGCTGCTGTTCTGGTGTTAGCTTGTGCCAATTTGTTTGTAATTCAAAACCATGATTGCTACCGACACTATAAAGTAATTCTAAATAATAAGAATTGTCTTTATCTGACCAAGGTGCGATCGCAGCATATACTGGTGCTTCAGGGTCAGGTACGACCAACTCTGGGGAAAATCTTCTTAACGTTCCCAAGCCGTGGCACTGAGGACAAGCACCGTAGGGGGAATTAAACGAGAATAAGCGCGGTGATAATTCATCCATCACCGCCCCATGTTCGGGACAAGCAAAGTTTTCCGAGAAGACTAATTCTTGTTCTTCCTCTGGAGGATTCTCAGTAATAGGACTCACCAAAATTTTGGCAATACCGCCCGATTGTTTGAGACACGTAGATAAAGAATCGAATAAACGTTCTTGAATCTCCGGCTTTTTCACCAAACGGTCAATGACTACTTCAATATTATGGGTATAATTTTTATCTAGTTCAATTGAGTCTGACAGTTCCCGGACTTCGCCATTGATGCGGACACGGACAAACCCTTGGGAAGCCAAACTAGATAATAACTTGCGATGAGTTCCCTTTTTACCCCGCACCACAGGCGCGAGAATTTGGAACTTAGTCCGGTCTGGTAGTTCCATAATGCGATCGCACATTTCGTCTATAGTTTGAGGTGCAATAGAGCGATCGCATATAGGACAATGGGGTTCACCAGCCCGACCAAATAACAGCCGCAAATAATCGTAAATTTCCGTTACTGTCCCCACTGTGGAACGGGGGTTATGAGATGTAGATTTCTGGTCAATGGAAATCGCCGGACTTAAACCTTCGATTGCTTCCACATCTGGTTTATCTAATTGTCCCAAAAACTGGCGAGCGTAAGCACTAAGAGATTCTACATAACGCCGTTGACCTTCAGCGAAAATCGTATCAAACGCCAAAGAAGACTTACCCGAACCTGAGACACCAGTAAACACGATTAGGCGATCGCGCGGCAACTCCAGGTCAATATTCTTCAGATTATGCTGTCTTGCGCCGCGAATCCGAATTGTATTCTGGGGGTTGGTGTAGGGGAGGTGTCCATTTAGGGATGCGGCTAGCTTGTGATCTGACATATTGACAGGCCAATAATGAGAGGCAGCGTGAAACAGTTCTTAATAATACTATCTTTATCAAGGTTTGTTATCACTATGTCTATAGCAGTACAATAATACTACTTTGCTTCACCTTTGAGCTATTTACACCTGAACCTGTTTTTAGTAAGGACTTTAGTCCTTAGAATATTCAGGCATAAACGTCTGACTACAAACTGCTCAAAATTTTTGCGATAGACTACTACTGTGGCTGAACTGAAATAATTTTACACTCTTGCAATCGTCTTTCTAGAAGATATGCCACCGGAGGAAATGATAATTTAATTGTTAAATTTTCTCCTTGCAATTCTCGACAATCTGGCTGTAAGTAATCACCGTTTCCATTACCCCAATCACAGCGATTTTGTGTATATTTACGCCATAATTCTGCAATCTCTTGGAGAGTTTTACAAGGTAGTAAATTTTCTTCTCCTTCTGTGAGATAACCATCATTATTTACATCGGCTTTCGCTCCTGATTCTCGCATGAGCATGGCATAAGATATTTTAAGTGCGCCTGTATATTTATTTTCAAATTTAGCAAAATCAGTTACAACTAACTCACCAAAATTACCTTGTTTGAGTTCTGCTTCTAACTGGGGTAAGCGAGATTTGCTAATAATTTCTGCCAGTTTATTTTCAGCTTTTTGGGATGCTTGTTTTAAAGTAAGTTTTGCCTGTGTGATATCAGTAAAATTTTGCGGCTCTTGGATAACTTTTTGGTGAATATTAGTAGTAACTGCCAATATTTGACGGTAGTCATCAAGTGCTTGCTCTACTTTACCAGATTGTTGATTGATTGCGGCATTATTTAGCAGTGTAGATAAACTATTGACTACACTTTTAGCAATATCTGGTGTAATCACGTTAAATGAACTATAGCGAATTAATTGCGCTAACTGATTCTGCTGTTGTTGTTGCCAAGCGATGATACTGGAAGCGAAAATAAATAATAGAGAAATCGCTGTCGCACTTCCTAATAAGAAACGATTTTTCAGTCGGGCTTGTTGACTAGCTCGAATATATCCTTTTTCTTGGGGTGTGACATAATCTTGGTATTTATTATAATAGGTTTCAGCTTCAATAAGTTGTTTTTTTGGTAAGAGAAAATCAGGGTGTTTTTGGTTGTGTTCCCATTCCTGAAGTTTCTTTTCTAACCGATGTTGTTGATGCAGGCGATCGCGGTTTTCATCTAACCACCAACGTAAGTTAGACCAGTGACGAATTAAAATTTCATGGGCTACTTCTACTGTCACCTCACTTTTCATTAATTGTAATTCCTGGGTGATGCCATCTGCACTTCGGCTTTGACTAATATTTGATTTATCTTCTAGCATATTGACAATAATTAACTTAGCTGCAATAAACTTTTCTAGAGTTGCTTCTACTAAAGCTGGAGGATATTTACCCCGCAATAAATCAGACTTTAATACCTGTTTTTTAGTATCTGGTGTACCTTCACCCAGGCGCGTTAATGAAAGAAAAATCCATTGAGCAATAGTCTGTGCTTTTGCTTCTAAACTATCATAAACAGTTTGAGCTTTACGTTCTAAAGCTAACTTAATTCCACCAATTTTTTCTTGATACGCTGAAACTGTTAATTCACCAGTATTTTGATTGCGGTATTCCCATAACTGTTGTAAAACAAACTGCAATAAAGGTAAATCGCCAGCAGATTCTTGTAAATCCTGTAGCAGTAATTCAACTAAACCCGGCTGTACTTTAAGTTCTACTTGTGCTGCTGGTTTTTCGATAATCTGACGGTAATTTTCTGGTGTAAGTCTTGGTGGAACTAACACATGAGACTCTTGCAACTTTTGAGATAGCCAAGGTAATTCTAGACAGGACGAAATAAAGTCAGCACGCAGGGTAATGATTAACTTGAAACGATCTGCCGCATATTCTAAAGCTTCCTGAAGTATATCTAAAAAAACTTGGCGATCGCTACTAGCAGCTAAAGTAAAAATTTCCTCAAATTGGTCGATGACTAACACTACCATCGGTTCAGTGCGTCTGCGTAACCAGTGAACAAAACCCTCACCACCTAAATGTAATAACCCTTCCATTTGTAATAGTGTTTCCTCACCATCAGCCATAATTCTTGCTAATTCTTGAAGGGGATTTTCCCCAGTACGTAGATATTTTATCCACCAAGTTTCACTGCTAGGAATTTGTTTACCTTGACGTAATTGTGCCATTAATCCAGCTTGTACTACGGAAGATTTCCCACTACCAGAAGCACCAACTATAGCTAAAAAAGATTTGTGATTAACTTGATTAATAATCCTTTGGGTTAAAACTTCTTGGCCATAAAAATATTTAGCATCTTGCTCACTAAAAGCTTTTAATCCCATATAGGGACAAATTCCTAAATCAATGCGTTGTGATTGTGGTTGTAAAGTCGCAGGTATGACTTCAATTACACCTTGTACACCGCCTAACCAATAATTAATTTTACTGCTTGCAAGTTCTTTATCTAATCCTGTAATCCAACCAGCAACAGATAAACCTGTTTCTAAATTAGTTGCTTCTAAAGTTTTCAGTAAAGCTATAGTAAATTCTGTGGAATTTTCCGCAGTAGCTGCACCTATAATTAAACATTGACTAGATTCAGCTTCCTGTCGTAAATCCTCTAACCAATTTTGCATTTCAGAGATATATTTAATGTCAACAAGACAATCTAAAACTACTACTTGTTGAGCAATATTTGATTGACGTAATTGTTGACGCAACCAATCACGACTGAGTTTAATGTCATTATTAATAACTAAAACAGCTTCACCTGTGGCTGTTGCTGCAATGCGTCCCCGCAGGTAAAGTAGAGATGTCCCATCTACTAAAAGTGCTTCACTTTGTTGATAGAATAAGCAATGATGAATAGCTTGATGTACATCAGATAAATCTCGGATTTGACAGAATTTGAGGTCAAAACCACCCACAGCAGCCAATTTTTTACCGATAGCTAGCGATAATTCCCCATTTGATAGCCCATCTACTATTAAAGCTTGGCGGAGCGATCGCAATTCAAATTCTGCATTTTTGTAACCTAAAACCAACTCCCCCACCGCTTCAACAATTAACTTGGGAGTTTGTAAAGGCTGTTCTTGAGGAAGATTTTCAGTTTCCCCTCGACTGCGTTTTTGCTGATAAATTAAACGTAGTCCTTGATTAAGTTTATCAATATATTGTAAAGTCCGATGATAAACGTATTTATATAGTGTTTTAGCTTCAATCTCTCCTTTAGCATCAGCCGCTTCACCCAATAATCCCCGTATCAAAAAATAGGTAAATACCCCATGACCTAATTCGGGAAATTCCCACGATTCTTGGTCTTTGTCACAGGAAAGTAAAGCATAAAATCCCTTATTATAACGTGTCGCAGTTTGTAATTTTTCTAATAGCTTGGGAGTCAAAGCATCCCTCAAACTTAAACCGCCACTATGACAAGCATCCAAAATAACTATCTGTTGCGAAGTTTGACAATTAGCTAATCTTTGTAAAAGTTCATCTATTAATAAACCAGTGTTGAGTAAATTATGTTTTTGAGTATCAGTTAGAGACAACACAGCCTGTTGAGTATTAACTTCAAGCTTACCGTGTCCACAAAAATAGAATAAAAGGATATCTTGAGGATTAGCAGATGTGACTATTTGTTTGAGACTATGACGAATTTCTGAGAGAGATGGGTTTTCTAAAGTTTGAATTTCTATTGAGATATATTTTTGATTTGCTTGTTGTAAAGCTTGAGCTACTCCTTGACAGTCTGCAACTGCGTAGGATAATGAATCGAAATTTTCATCTTGATATTCTCCTACGCCAACTAGTAAACAACGAAATGTTTTTTTAGTTGTTTGTGTTACTTGAGGCTGAGATATTTGACGAGATAAAGGCATATTTGTTAAAATCGCAATATTTCTCTATCATAATTGTCTGGATGTGGTTCAATCTCCCATACCAATCCTTCACCTGGTTCAAATAAAAGCTCAAACTCTAATTTTTGTGTAGCTTCTGTAGCAATGCGTTCATTATCAGCAAATGATTGTAAATCCTCAGTGAACAACCTTAACTTAAATCCACGAGGAATCAACCCATTTAACGATAAACTACGTAACTCAATTCGCCAAATTCCCGCCGTTATTTCTCCTTGTAGTTTGACTTGCAACTCATATAATTCGCCAGCAATTGTTAGCTGACGACATAAAACACCTCTCTCACTTTTAGGTGTTGTACCTCGACTCACAAAACTACTTTTTAAATCTAAATAACTCCAGCCAACTTCTTGTGCTAAATCAGAAATTCCAGTTTGCGCCCATTGTATAATTGACCATTGTTCTGGTAATCCTAAACGTAGTTCATATAACCGTTGTCGCCAACCCCCATGTTCTAATAACGCTCCCCATAAACTAAAGGGAACTGCACGACGAGGAAAAGCTAAAGCGGGATTTCCTAATCTTACGAGTAAATTATTTGCTTGGGTTAATGGTAAACTAGTTAGAGGCTCAATTTCAGTCTTAGTTACTACATCAGGACACAATTCCTTAGTTATCCACAGTAAATTAATATCCCGTGTGAGATTTTCTATATCTAAAGAATAGGTGCGATAGCCTCCGTTATAATTCCCTTGTTGTTTGAGTTCTAAATGTGTCGTATAACCCCAAATTTTCACCCAACCATCTTCAATATTCACTTGTACAGCCACATAATAATCAGCCACCCAACTAGGAATATCCACCCATTCTTGAGGAACACGAATTTCCTGAGTATCAATAGCTTGACTGGGGATTAAAACTATCCTTGTTTGATCAACATTAATAGCTGTACCATTAGTAAATTCCCAAATACTATTGAGCGCATTGAGATTAAATAGAGGTTTTGCTGTCACTTCCCAAGCAGCTTCCAACCAAGGTAGAACAGTTAACAAAGCCAGCCGATTGATATAAGCTTGAAAACGCGTGCTGGGGGATGATAAACACTGGCTTTGCTTCCAAGCTTTATCTTGTGTAGTTGCCGATATTTCTAATAGTACTTCCATAGGAATTGGCAGTATAGCCGAATCAAAATTCATATATCCATCCAAACTTAGTCAACAGAGAACAGCATTTTATTAGTGTATTACTTAGGGAATACTCCGCGTTACTCTGCGTTGAAAAATTCCTGATTATTCCTCAAGGTGATCCCAAACCAATTTCATCAACAGCCTGTAAATAATAATTGATAGTATCTACTTGCTCCTCCAAACTTTCAACTAACAGATGAGATTGGCTAGAAGCTGCAAACTCATCATCACTTTCAATGCGAGTAAACCTATTTTGAAATTCCAACTCCAGCGCATCTAAACGCAAAAAATACTCATCTTTCAATAATTCCAGCTTTTCAACTGCTTTAGATATTCGAGATTGTAAAGCCTTGAGTTTTTCTTCACGCTTTAAACTAACATATTCATCCTTGTACACATCATCAAACTTATGTTGTACATCTTTGATGTATTCTTCATACTTCACGAGAAAATCGTGTTTTCTTTTAAAGAAATAATTTGATACCTCACTTTCATTAATGATTTTACTTCTGGATTTCTGCAATTTCTTTTTGTAGGAAATCCATGATTTTAAGTAAGCCTGAAAGGAAATAATTAAAGGTATTAAAACCAAAGATATTATGAATATGATAAAGTAGTAATAGACTTGTGCAATCGCAATTATTTTTAAAAAGAAACTAATTACAGAAAGCACAAATATCAGAAATGATGAGAGGATAAGAAATAACCAAATAAAAGCCCAAATTGCATGAGGAAAGACTAATTTCAACTTCGGTTTTTGAGATTTTGTTTCTGCAATACGTTGAGAGATGATCTCTTGGATGAACTCATATTCTGAGATATGAAGATTGATAGTTCGCCAGTCAAAACTCATAGTTATTACTTCTTTAAATTAATTTTTCTTGATTTATATAACATTTATAACATTAATTATCGAACTCAAGATTTCCTCAAGTTTTTGAAAATTTTCTTGGAAATTATTCAAAGTGACAGATTTTTCTGCTACTTGATTAAAGAATATTAAGTTTTTATTTGTATTGAAGACTGTTAATTTCTGTGATTGATTGCTTTTGTTGTAATTAACACTGCTAAATTCCATCCAAAATTTCGGAATTTCTCGCTGATTTCCTAAAAGAAATTGTATCAGTTTCGGTTGAGATACATCTTGCGGTTTATCTGATATAAGTTTGACAATAGTTTCCATCATCCGATATGATAACGATTTTCTAGAAGCAGTTTCATTATTGGTAAAAACGTAAAATTCATCTTCCATTTCCATATTTTCAGGACTATACTCCTCAAAGCCTCGCTGGATAAATCGATCTGGACGACCCTTGAGACGGTTCACAAGTATTAACTGGGGATAATCTCTGCTAACTGTCGTTCTATCATTCCCGAATCCTACAGTTTTAGTTGGGCTATTAGGCAGTTTCTTGGGAGTAATGATTGTAGAATGATTACCAGTAATATTCCTATTGAGATAGTCTATATGATAAAGAATACCTTTACAAAAGTAAATATTTTCCCTGGTTCTACCATCAATAAATTTATCAAGCTCGACGCTTTCTTTAGCCGAACTAGTAATAAAAATAGGTTCAACATCAGCTATGTAAAATGTCTTTTTATTGATAGTAAAGGAAAGTGTATTATTCTGTGTATATTGGTAAAAATTACTGGAGAACAAATTGGATAATGTAGGCTGCAAAGTATTACTTGATGATGCTTGTGGATCAAACATTATCTGTTCTGCATTAGGAAAAATAATTTTTACAAAACTTTCAACCGCTTCTTTTCTCAGATAAAACAATAAAGTTTTATGTTTGTTAAAGAAAGATTTAATTTGTTTATTTGTTAAATCAATATAGTGTGCTAGTCCAATAATAATTACTCCACTAATTATAGAAATAATAGCTAAGTGAATCCCTGAACCTGCAAAAAATAATGAGAATGAACTCAAGCAAATCAATGACAGAATAACTATTAAAATTAAAGCACCAATAATTAATCCCCCAAAAATCAGTTTATTTTTTTCTGCTAATTTCCTGGCTTCTTCTAACTGAATCAGTTTAGTATTAAAACCATAATCAGTAAATAACTTTTGAACTGCATAATTTTGTTGAGCATCCATATCCTATTCACCTCTATTTTATTTGGCAGCTTTCTTAAATGTAATTGTAATTACTAGCTCAAGGAGCAATGTTACAGTCTATTTTGAAAACTATAAATTTCCAAAATAGACTGAAGATGTTTATACATCTATGTTTTGTCTTTCCTCAGTAGTTGCTTCAAAATAAGGTCTTTGTTGGAACTGTTTGAAGAAAAGTTGAGCAATAAATCCAGTTGGAAAACTCATCAAATAAGTATTAAACCTTTCTACACTGGCGTTATAATTTCTTCTCGATGCAGCTAGTTCTTCTTCTAATTCGGCAATCTGTTTGTTCAAGTCTCGAAAACCAAGGATGTTTTGTATTTGAGGTAAATTAAGCAACTGATTCCACATTCTGGATATCTGCTTTTCTGTGTCAAAATAAGCTTGTGGGTTGCTACGTTGTAAGTCAGCTTTTTCAACCAGTTTAGTCAACGCCTCAAATTGATCCATAACACTTTTTTGTTCTCTGCCTACACTTCCCAGCAAATTCTTAATTACAGCGTGTCGTCTTGATAGTTGGGTATCTATTCCAGAAAAATTTCTGTCAACTCTGGAATTGAGTCGAGCTAATTCGTTATAAAGTTGGGATACCAAATATCCAAGTAATCCAATAATCCCAATCAAAAATAAAAATATGTTCTCCATGATTTACTCCTTGCTATTTTTTAAGGTGATTTAACGATTAGGAATGTGAATCGAAAATGGTTTACGGTTGTTAAAACATTGCCGTAAATAGGGATTGTTAGAAAGCTCGTTATCACTCACATTATTTTGACTATTGGCAGAATTATCTCCCATACTATCCAGACGATATCCACCAGAAAGATTATTATTAATAACGTGTTTTAAATCTCCAAAAGATATGGATTCTCTACTTTTTTGAGCCACAAATGAATCAGGTGAACCAGCAAGCTTGTAAACATTTGGATACTTAGGTACAAGTCTAATAGAAGCATATCCTAAGCCGTAATTTGAGCTTCCTATGTAGCAGTATTGCTTACCCTTCTTAGCGATACTAATGTATCTACTACCACCACCATAATAAACACCAGGTTGCAGAGGTATGGGTGCAGCAACAACAGCGTTTACTAAGGGAAATGAAGCAAGAAATGCAGATATAAACAAAGATTTCAGAACATTTTTCATAAATTTATATTTTGATAAATCTGTGCTAGTAAATAGCATTATTAACAGCAATAAAAAACACCTTAATTGATGTAGGCTTTCTATTTATTCAAAAATTATCAAATATTCGTGAATAGTTTTAATAGCCTTAATCAATGTAGAGATTTCTATTGTCTTAATAACAATAATTCTCACCCCATTTTATTTCTCTACTCAGTTCGCCTGGAACTATCGGTTCAAATATTTCGATTGTGCCATTACGCATCAATCCAAGATAAACAGGACAGCCAGCTTGGAATGTACTGCCAAAATAAACTGCACCAGTTGAAGCACATTTACTGATGATATTTTGGCTAATACTTTTTATTAACTGCGGTGATTGAAGAATGTTCTGTATACCGACTCTTACTTGAGGACGTGGATCTTTGAAATAGTCAAGATAAAATACTATCACCCGTTTACGATTTACTGGTGCGTCAGGATAATCATGTGCAGCATTTTTTATCGAAACAACTAAGCTAGACTTAGCACTTCTTTGTAACCGGGTTTTAGCATTATTAATTACCTGTTTACAAGCTCCATTTGAATTTTGTGCTTTCACAGTTGTATTCAAACTCAAAATATTGCTAATACTTAGCAGAGCGATTATGGTTAACAATCCCAATTTTTTGTTCATTTCAAACATTGTCTTAGACTATATAATTGAAGCTTTGCCAGTAACGAATTTATTTCAAAATCCGAAAAGATGACTGAATCTGCTCGATCTCTGCTTCAGAGATAGGTGGTGTATCACTGTAATATGTAGCAACAAATCCTACTTTATTCTTTGTATAACGAACATAAGTAAAAATTCCTCTTTGAAAATCTTCTAGGTTGTTTCTATCCCAAAACCTAATAGCTTCTCTACCATTAATTGTAATTTTCTTACTTTTGACAATACCCTGCTTTTGATGCTCTGAAACTAAAGTTGTAAAGTTACCTTCAATTACTCCCACATCGGTTTTAACCATACTTTTAGGCGCAGCACCACCTTCTCGACCGAGAGGTTGATTAGAGAAAATTACATATTCATCACTGCGACTAATAGTTAACCAATTTGCGGGATAGCGGAGGGAAAATAATTTAGTTCTCAGATTTTTTGTACTAATTTGTCGTGCTTGAGTTGGAGCAGAATCAACATTGAGTAGCGAAATTACTGGAAAACTGATTAATAAACTAGCAAGAGCCGTTTGCGTAATAATCGACTTTAGTGTCATATTCAAGGTTATAGAAACGATATTTACTTTGACTCAAGTTAATGAACTTCACATCATCAAAAACATCCCAATTCAGAAATCTTTGAATTGGGAATTGTGAATTGATCATTGCTAGGCTGTTATACTTCGTTGTAATCTCCGTAGTATTGCTCTAGCCATTCATCCATCAACCCGTTCATGTTTTTAATTACGTCAGGAGTCAAAGAAATATTCAGGCTGGCTTGTAATTTCTTAAAAACCTCGTTTTTGAAGCTTTTGAGCCGTCGAGAAATTGTTGGTTGGGATATTTCCAACCGGGAACGTATTTCTTTTTGAGTCAGTTTCCCAGCGTAAGTCATCCCCAGTAACTCTTGTGTTTGTGTGTCAGCAGTAGCTATGGCGTTGCTTAACACTGAGTTCATCTGTTGGTATAAAGCCTTGCGCGTTTCAGTTTCTACGACGTCTATCAGTTGCTCGATGGGGGTAAGTTCATCACTGGGTAAAGTATCTTGTAAGGTATTGTCCTCGTTAAATAGCAACGCATTTAAGGACTGGATGCGCGGTGTAGAATGCGCTCTAATGGCTTGGATGCTATTTTCCATCCATTGCTGGATAGTTGTGGTATTTACTGATGTAGATTGTGATAACTGGGAGAGTTGTTCTTGATTGTAAAGTTGGGCGACCGCCTCCCATGTGGTAGAGTCAGGAGCAGGGAGTTGTTTGTTACCTCTGGGTGTTTGGGAAACATAAATTATCTTGAAGCATTCCCAAGCCAGAACATAACGCTCAATGTCTGCTGATGATAACCCCCGCTGTTGCAAAGATTCGTAAATCCGCTTTTCACTGCTGTTTTTCAATAATGACCAGTCGCTTCTAACTTCTACTCCGGCTCTTCTCAACTCATCTTGGATGTCATGACACAACGTATAAAACGCGTACTTTTCTAAGTTGGGGTTACGGATGGGATCAAAAGATTTGAGAACTTTATCAGTGTTGGCGATCGCCATCAAGAAAAAATCTTGTAAACTATATTCTGGTAATCTCAATCTTGATTGGGTTTTTTTGGCGGCTTTATAACTCACCTCTTGCAAATAAGCATATAAATAACCCCTTGCCAAGAGAAAAGCTTTACTATCTTGAGGCTGATGTCGCCAAACCTGATGCCAGTATAAGGCCCAATCTGAACTAGAACGCTCTAGAGATAGATACTGTGCAAGATAATCGCTGATGTTGCGTTCTAGTGCTTTATCCGTCAACCATTTCGTAGAATCGTCTAACGAAAATTGTAGAAAGGTTGAAAAAATCTCAACAATCTCTTGACGAGGGTGCATGAAGGCGGTGTATAAGTGTGTTTTCATGTACTACACAGTATATTTACATATTTTGCCGCAATTAGACGAAATAACTACGAATATTTTCAGAAATGACACAGTATATTCACATAGGTAAAAATTTCTGGTAGGAATTGGGGATGAGCAGCCGTAACTTGAAACAATCGCAAACAACCACAAAAAAATGGATGTATGCTGTCGCTACATTGATGATTCCTATGTATACCCTAGCTACAGCCACAGATAGCTATGCTGTTCTTCCTGAAAAAGCAGAGATATACCAAATTTTGGGAAGCCGTCATGAACTATCAGTCCGTCGCGGCTCTCAGTATGGCCCGGCGGTAGTGGGTACACTTTTGCAAAGATTTTCCGATGCTTTATACTTACCCGGTAATGGCAGGTCTTTCGCTCAATTACGCTTTCAAGATGCTGCTGGTAAAGATATGGGACTGCAACTCCAAGCTAGTACCAAACAAAATAAATTAACTCTTTATTACTTACCTTGTAAAGCACAACAAGGGGATTCATTACTAATTGAATGGGCTAATCAACCACAGGGAACAAGAGCTTGTGAAGCTGGTGTAAGGGTACAGCGAGGTATTCGTAATCAAGCCAAATTTAAAAAGCAAAATTTATCTCATATTACTCCCCTCAAACAATTATTAATTGCCCAAAGTTCTGGGAGTAAATTGCAATATTGCAGTGTAGTAGCAGCCAATGGTAAAAGTTGGAGTGCAGTTGCACCCAGCGAACCCTGTAAAGAACCACTCCAAGAATGCCAAACCATTGGTGGGAAAGAATGTATAGCCATTACCAGAGATGAATGGTTTGTCAGAAATTCCAATTTAACAGCCATGATTAAATGTGCCAATAATCAACAATTCACAGACACAGGTAGCGGCTCAACAATGAAAGATGTAGTTACCAAACTTTGGGAACAATCTCAAGCCCAAAAAGCGAAATTCTGTGGACTTCATGTGCTAAATTCTGACCAAGAGTAAGTAATTGTTGCTCCTGTGAGTCCCGTGAAAAGCTTGATTCAAACTAAGAATACTGAGAATGGGATTCAAGTGGATGTCATCGCTGGTTCTGCCAATGTTTTTTCCATCAAAAATCCCCAGGGAGTTAACCTCAAATCAGGAGAAAGATACAACTATGTTAGCGGAAATCAACAAGAACAAATAGAAAAATTTAATAATAAGAATGAATCGATTGAATTGCAAGTTTATTTAGCACCTGAACGGGGTTTAAAACTATGCGACCAAGAGCAAGTTAGTGGAGGGCAATTAGGAGACAGTCGGGAAATTCAACTTACAGCCAATGAAGGCAGAATTAATATTGATTATGAAATGTATGTCATTCCCGATCAATTAAAAGTTACTTATCAAGGGCAAGTTCTTGTAGATACAGGTGAAGTGTCAGGTAATAATAAGATATCTACAACATTTAAAGGTAACTCTGGTAGAGTGAAAGTAGAAGTTATCGGCAATCCAAACAATTCATCTACGCAGTGGAAATATACCCTTTATTGCCCACAATGACAGAGAATAAGTAGGTCGGCGTAAATAATTATCGTTGGGATAAGGCAGGGGGCAGGGGGTCACGAACTTTTGCTAGTGGGGAAGTGCGATCGCTTAAAATGGAGTAAGTAATCAAATACTCAATTCATTCATCTTTGCAAATGGCTTCTTACTCGGTCAACTTACCTGTTCAACTACAGCAAGAAGTAGAACAGTGGGCAAATAACCAGGGAATATCCCTTGATCAATTTATTTTGTGGGCAGTAGCAGAAAAAGTCGCTTCTCTTCGCTACCAATTAAATGATCCTGCTTTTCCCTTAATTAGCTATCGTCAAGGTAGCAGTGGTCAAAAATTTCCCATTGTTAAAGGTACAGGAATTAGAGTACAAACCCTAGTGATTGTGGCTCATCAGTGGGGATGGCCTGTCCATCAAATTGCTCAAGAGTATGATTTAACTGAAACTCAGGTGAATGAAGGGTTGGCTTTCTATACTGCCCATCGTACCGAAATTGATGGAGCGATCGCCACAGAACAGGTGATTGAAACTACTAGTGTCTAAACTCCTGCTCCATTTAGATGCAGATACCTCGATTAAAGCATTGCATACTGCTCTAATAGCCCGTGGTCATGATGTTACTCGTACTCCTAATGAATGGATGCCAGAAGATGCCAGTGATGAAATGCAATTGTTGAAAGCTACTGCTCAAGGGCGTTGTATTTTTACCTTTAACATTAAAGATTTCTTGTCCTTAGCTATTCAATATCCTCAGCACAAAGGCATTATTCTGGCAGCACAAAATAGTTGGAAGTTGTCTAATCTAATTCAAGCATTAGATCGCTTACTATCAGACACTCAAGCTGAAGAATGGCCAGGACAAGTATGTTGGTTAAATCAATGGCGATAATTCTGCTGTAAGTTCATTTAGAGACGTAGAACTGCGATCTCTCTCATTAGACTGGTAGCAACCGATTTAACTTGGTTGATGTTTAACTAGAATGAAATACGGAAAACCCTGCCGCCGCTTGTACTTTCTTTGATAACTAAGGTTAAATTTTGTGAACCTTGGTTTTTCCAAGCTTGTCCTAATACTTGTACCGTACCTTTCATAGTACCACCTGCTGGTACTAGTGCTTCTGCTGATGAGAATTTAGTAGTCAATCTTTTACCACCTTCTGTCACCACTTGAGCATATAAAGGCACAAAACCAAAGGCGCGATCGCTGCCGTTTTCGACAATAAAATTAATGCTAAAATTGCGATCGCTTTCTACCTTACCGCCATCTAAACGAATCTCCACATTCTCACGGGTTTGCCCGCCAGTAATCTCTACAACACCCCTGATGGGTTTAGTTCTCTGGGTATTTTGGCTACCTGTTGCGGGTTTTTTGTCAGATGGCTGAGATACAGCAGGTGTATCATTGGCAGTAGGAGAAATTCCTTGTAATAAATTTTGAATTTCTTTGTGCTGTTTTACTCCTTCATAAGTATAACGATTGTAATTATTTCTTTGAATTAAACTTTCTAAATACTGCACCCTTTCCGTCGGAGCAGGGTGAGTTGACTGCCAAGTAGTGCGCTCTTTACCTCCTGACAGAGTATTCAGTGTTACCATTAAATTACGTAAACCATCGGCAGCATAGCCAGCTTTACTTAATACCCTAGCACCTAAAATATCAGCTTGACGTTCATTCTCACGGCTATGTTCTTTCCCCACCATTTCTTGCAACATATCAGATAGAGGAATTACATTACTTAAACTACTGATAAACTGACTTTGGGTAACGCGTTGAAATCCGTGAGACAGTACAGCGTGAGCTATTTCATGACTTAATAAACCAGCTAATTCTGCTTCCGAATTAGTCGCCATAATTGCCCCTGTATGGATAAAAATTTTTCCCCCAGGTACAGCAAAAGCATTTACAGAATTGTCTTTAATTACATAATATTCGTATTCAAAATCTCGCCCCATTAAAGCAGTTAATCTATTGCTAATTCCTTTAACGTAGTTGAGAACTTGCGGGTCATCCACCAGCTTACTTTGCTGACGATATTGCTCAACATATTTATCAGCTAAAGACTTACCAAATACTGATTCACCCTGGGAAAGCATTGCTAAAGTTTGCAATCCTGAAATCCCAGATTGCCAATTTTGGGTCTTGAAGGATGTCACCGCACCAACTAAGGTATTAAAAATACCTTGAGTTCGCAAGCGTTCATTCAACTCAGATTTATGACGCTGGAGATTTTTTTCAGCTATCTTTTCAAATTCTGGAGCTTCTGGATAATTAATATAAATTATAGCAAATTGTCGCGCTGCAATTGCTGCGTCTAAAAACTGTTTTTCACTTTCTAATGTCTTAATTTTAGCCTTGAGCAAATCCGGCTCATCAGGATATAATTCTCCGGCTTGTACCAATACTTCTAAAGAATTTTTAGGTTGATCGGATTTAGCATATTTTTTACAAGCATCGACCTTTTTTTTGCAAGCTTCAGCTAACAATAAGTGACCAGGAATAAACTCAGAATAATTAGTAGTCAATCGTTGCAGCGATTCAAAAATATTAGTATCGAGATTTTGTCTTAAACCTTCATTAGCATTTCGCCAATAAACTTGAGCATCACCTGGTAGTTGCTCAATTTCATAAACAGTAGTACGTCTCTTCTCTCCAGGTGGAAATTCAGGTTTAACTTTGCGGTAGAGGATTTCTGCTGCTTGTAATTGCCCTTTTTTATGGAGTTCATCTGCTTCTGCTAAAGTTTGAAAACGGCTGATAGCTGGAGATTGTTGGGCTATTTGGATACTTTTGATGGGAATTTGATGGTGTGCAACTATTTTAGACTTAGCATCAGCACTGATATTCGCTCCTAGCAATAAACCGCTTGTGGTTGTGGTTAAAATCAAGCTCAACTTTATACCTTGGGCAACTTGAGAAGCTTTAGTCATAAAATTTGCCGATCAGTAAACTCTGTGGTTATATACTGCTGAGGTTGATTATATATTCATGAGTATTTATCACTCAGCCAGTTTATTAGTTGCGCAGGTAAGGAAGAGTGCTGAGTATTGAGTATATTTTCTCCCCCTACTCCCCAGTAAAAATGATGTGATTAATTTTTATCAAAAGTAAGATTTCCAGTATAGATAGATTCAATACATTGGTAACTTTCTTAACAATACATAAAATCAATGTTAAAAATTATTCACTGAAATGTAAAGTCTGTTAACCTTACCTACAGGTCATGCCCGCAATTTTTGGAGTTCTATTTTTAGATTGATGCCAGTGTAGTCAATGACGAATAAACCTTAATTTTTCCGCATAAATTGGAAAAATTTGTCATGGGTAAGATGACCTTCTGACTGTAGATAACTACACTGGCATAGAGAAGAAATTCGGCACAACTATATGTAATGGAGAGTGATATGACCTTAGCAAGTCCTCCACAGACAAAGCCTTTAACCGATGCAGAATTGCATAAAATGAATGCCTACTGGCGGGCAGCTAACTATTTGTCAGTTGGGCAAATATATTTACTTGACAATCCTCTACTCAAAGAAAAGCTCACTCTAGAACACGTCAAACCTAGACTGTTGGGACATTGGGGAACAACCCCAGGATTGAACTTTATCTATGTTCATCTCAATAGGATCATCAAAAAGTATGACCTAGACATGATTTACATTGCTGGGCCTGGTCATGGGGGGCCTGGACTGGTAGCGAATACTTACCTCGAAGGAACTTACAGTGAGTATTACCCCAATATTTCCCAAGATGCTGAGGGGATGCAAAGACTGTTCAAACAATTTTCATTCCCTGGTGGTATTCCCAGCCACGTAGCACCGGAAACGCCCGGTTCTATCCACGAAGGCGGGGAATTAGGTTATGCCCTTGTCCATGCCTTTGGTGCTGCTTTTGATAACCCTGATTTAATCGTGGCTGCGGTTGTTGGTGATGGGGAAGCAGAAACCGGCGCATTAGCTACTAGCTGGCATTCCAACAAGTTTCTTAACCCCGCTACCGATGGGGCTGTGTTACCAATTCTGCACCTAAATGGGTATAAAATTGCTAACCCCACAGTCTTGGCGCGGTTGAGTTACGAGGAATTGAAAAGCCTATTTGTAGGGTATGGTTACAAACCTTACTTCGTGGAAGGTTCTGATCCTGCGGATGTGCATCAGCAGATGGCAGCAACTTTAGATATCATCACGGCAGAAATTCACAACATCCAAAGAGAAGCCCGTATACATGGGTTTACCAAACGTCCCCAATGGCCAATGATTATCCTCAGAACCCCTAAAGGTTGGACAGGGCCAAAAGAAGTAGATGGGAAAAAGACAGAAGATTTTTGGCGATCGCATCAAGTACCATTTGGTGATCTAGCTAGTAAACCCCACCACATCCAACTCCTAGAAGAGTGGATGAAGAGTTACAAACCCGAAGAACTCTTCGATGCTAACGGTACACTGTTTCCTGAACTGGCAGAACTTGCTCCCAAGGGACATCGCCGCATGGGTGACAATCCCCACGCTAACGGCGGGATCTTGTTGCGGGACTTGAAGATGCCCGACTTCCAAAACTATGCCGTTGATGTTCCCCAACCAGGCAGAGTCATTGCTGAAGCTACCAAAGTAACAGGTGAGTTGCTGCGGGATGTGATGAAACTTAACCAAGACAGTCGTAACTTCCGCGTCTTTGGCCCTGATGAAACAGCCTCAAACCGCATCAATGCTGTATTAGAAGTCACAAATAGGACTTGGGTAGCCCAAACCCTCCCAGAAGACGACCATCTGTCCCCCGATGGTCGAGTAATGGAAATCCTCAGTGAAACCAACTGCCAAGGATGGTTAGAAGGATATCTACTCACAGGTCGTCATGGTTTCTTCTCTTGCTACGAAGCATTTATCCACATTATTGACTCCATGTTCAACCAACACGCCAAATGGTTGAAAACTACCCGCGAAATTCCTTGGCGCAGACCAATTGCGTCCCTGAATTATCTACTGACTTCCCACGTTTGGCGGCAAGATCATAACGGATTCTCTCACCAAGACCCTGGTTTTATTGATCATGTAATGAACAAAAAAGCCGAAATTGTGCGCGTGTATCTGCCCCCCGATGCCAACACCCTCTTGTCAGTGACAGATCACTGCTTAAGAAGCCGTCAGTACGTCAACGTCATCGTGGCAGGGAAACAACCAGCACTGCAATATTTGGATATGGATGCAGCGATTAAACACTGCACCAAAGGGATCAGCATTTGGGAATGGGCAAGTAACGACCAAGGGGGCGAACCAGATGTAGTCATGGGTTGTGCTGGAGATGTCCCCACCTTAGAAACCTTAGCGGCTGTGGATATTTTGCGGCAAAACTTCCCAGACTTAAAAGTGCGGGTAGTCAACGTTGTAGATTTAATGACCTTGCAACCCAACACAGAACATCCCCACGGTTTAAGTCCCAAAGACTTTGACACCCTATTTACTACAGATAAACCGATCATCTTTGCCTTTCATGGCTATCCTTGGTTAATCCATCGCCTTACCTATCGCCACACCAACCATAAAAACCTCCATGTGCGTGGTTACAAAGAAGAGGGAACTACCACCACCCCCTTTGATATGGTTGTCCTGAACGATTTAGATCGCTTCCATTTAGTTATGGATGTAATCGATCGCGTCCCCAAACTAGGGTACAAAGCCGCTTATGTAAAACAACATCTCCAAGACAAGTTGATCGAACACAAGCACTACATTGAGAAACACGGCGAAGATATGGCAGATATTCGTGATTGGCAGTGGCCGTATTAAGAGAGGCAGGGGAGCAGGGAGCAGGGAGTAATGGGGAAAGTCTTCTCCCCATTCCAAAACCTTAAAAGATGCCAAGTAATTGGGCTTTTGGCTTCTGGGACTGTCACGATCATCTAAGTCATACCAAAATTCACCCGGCGAAATCCAGTGTTGAAGCTAGGGTAATAAGTTCGTTCGCCTCAAATTTGAGGCGATCCAAGATTAAGAGGAGGTTTGTTTTGACGAAGTTAAAAGTTGGCATCAACGGATTTGGTCGTATTGGGCGGCTTGTGCTTCGCGCTGGCATGAACAACCCCAATATTGAGTTTGTGGGTATTAACGACCTAGTACCACCAGATAACCTGGCTTACCTATTAAAGTACGACTCTACTCATGGTAAGTATCAAGGTCAGGTGGAAGCCAAAGAAGATGGCATTTTGATTGATGGTCACTTCATTCCTTGTATGTCAGTCAGAAATCCCGCCGAATTACCTTGGGGTAAACTTGGCACAGATTATGTCGTAGAATCGACCGGACTATTTACAGACTATGAAGGTGCATCCAAACACCTACAAGCAGGTGCAAGGCGCGTAGTTATTTCTGCGCCTACCAAAGAACCAGAAAGAGTCAAGACATTGTTGGTAGGTGTTAACCATCAAATCTTTGATCCCAGTAAGGATCTGATTGTTTCCAATGCTAGCTGTACTACTAACTGTCTAGCCCCCATTGCCAAAGTAATTAATGATAACTTTGGTTTAGCAGAAGGGTTAATGACTACAGTTCACGCCATGACTGCAACCCAACCCACTGTAGACGGCCCCAGTAAAAAAGACTGGCGGGGTGGTCGCGGTGCAGCCCAAAATATTATTCCTTCTTCCACAGGTGCAGCGAAAGCAGTAGCACTGGTTTTACCAGAATTGAAGGGTAAGTTAACTGGGATGGCGTTCCGAGTTCCTACCCCTGATGTCTCTGTAGTGGATTTAACCTTCAAAACTAGCAAATCCACCAGCTACAAAGAAATTTGTGCAGCTATGAAAGCGGCTGCTGAAGGAACACTTGCCGGGGTTTTGGGCTATACAGACGAAGCAGTAGTGTCTACAGATTTTCAAGGCGATCGCCATTCCAGTATTTTTGACGCAGGTGCTGGTATTGAATTGAACTCAAACTTCTTCAAAGTGGTCGCTTGGTATGACAACGAATGGGGCTACTCTCACCGTGTAGTTGACCTAATGCTGTCAATGGCACAGAAAGAACAACTGGTCACAGTTTAAGAGAGTGCTGAGTATTGAGTGCTGAGTGCTGAGTGCTGAGTGCTGAGTAAGGGTAAACTCACTCATTGCTACTTGTTTTACTCCTGATGAGGGTGCTAAAGCATTACCGCCACTCATGACTCATTACTCATGACTCATGACTCACCACTGATTCCCATTCCCTAACTCCTCACACCATCACCCCTATGCGTCGAACAAAAATTATCTGTACTGTAGGGCCTGCTACCTCTGCACCAGACAGACTGCAAGCGTTGGTAGAAGCCGGGATGAATGTGGCGCGGCTAAATTTTTCCCACGGGGCTTATGAATTTCATGCCCAAACTGCTCAGTATATTAGACAAATCAGTGCTGATAAACACAAGCCCATAGCTTTGTTGCAAGATTTGTGTGGGCCGAAAATTCGCTTGGGAACTTTACCGCCAGAAGGGTTGACGGTAGAAGCTGGTGATGAAGTTACCTTTGTCTTAAAAGAGAAGGGTGACAACATTCACGAATTACCCTTACCATTGCCGACTTTGTTTGCAATGGTACGACCGGGAGAACCGATTTTAATTAATGATGGTCGAGTGAAGATGATTGTATGCGATCGCGATGCCGACCATATTCATGCTCAAGTCAAAATCGGTGGGGTAATTTCTACCCGTAAGGGTGTAAACCTACCTTTAACTCGCTTACCCGTCAGTTCCATCACCGAAAAAGACTTACATGATTTGCGCTTTGGGATGGAATTAGGTGTTGATTGGGTAGCTGTTTCCTTTGTCCAGTCACCCTACGATTTAGAACCTGCCCAGCGCATGATTGAATCGGCGGGTTTGTCAATTCGGGTAATCGCCAAAATTGAGCGTCCAGAGGCGGTTGAGCAAATTGATGCCATTATCGCCGCCGCCGATGGGATTATGATCGCCCGTGGTGATTTGGGGGTAGAAATGCCCATTCACAAAGTCCCCATGATTCAAAAAGATATTATTCGCCGTTGCAATCAAGCGGGTAAGCCAGTTATTACCGCCACCCAAATGCTAGAGTCAATGATTGGCGCACCCGATCCCACCCGTGCGGAAGCTACCGACGTGGCTAACTCCATCCTTGATGGTACAGATGCCGTCATGCTTTCCGGAGAAACGGCCGTGGGAGAGTATCCTGTGGCGGCTGTGCAGATGATGCACGATATTGCCATTGAAACGGAAAAGTCTTTGCAAGAGGGTAGTAGACACTGCTGGACAAATGATGCAGGTAGTCTCAGCGTCACTGAATCCGTAGCCGAAGCCGTCTGTCGTATTGCCTATGAAACCGGCGCACGGGCTATTTTGTGTAACACTTCATCAGGAAGTACAGCACAACTTGTGTCTAAATACCGCCCCCAGACACCGATTTTTGCTTTAACCCCCGATGAATCAGCCTATCACCAGTTGGCTTTATCTTGGGGTGTCGAACCCTTGCTGATCCCACCTGTTTATAATGCTGAAGAAATGTTCACGAATTTGGTTAGTACCATCCTCAGAACAGGTCTTGTACATGAAGGGGATAAAGTAGTAATCACCTCTGGAGTCCCAATTGGTAAATCAGGAACAACTAGCTTAATTAAAGTGCATTCTATTGGACAGCCCATCACAGCCTAACACCCCTAAAATGAAGCTGAGACTTCAGCTAATCGGCAATAGTTAAAAAAAATTGCCAAAATCAGAATTGTAAGGAATAAGAACGGGTGTGAAGAAGAGGGGAATTGTAAATCCTACATAAACAACAATCATGGAGTATTTTATGTCTAAAAATTTACTAGAACAATTGCGAACAATGACCGTTGTGGTGGCAGATACAGGTGATATCCAAGCCATTGAAAAGTTTACACCTCAAGATGCCACCACAAATCCCTCTCTGATTACGGCAGCAGCTAAAATGCCGGAATATCAAGATATTGTTGACCAAACCTTACTGCAAGCAAAAAAAGACGCAGGTGCAGGTGCTAGCCAAAGTCAAATCGTGACTTTGGCTTTTGATCGTTTGGCGGTTGCCTTTGGTCTGAAGATTCTGCAAATTATCCCCGGTCGTGTGTCTACAGAAGTAGATGCTCGTTTATCCTACGATACTGAAGCGACCCTCACTAAAGCACGGGAATTGATTGCTCAGTATAAAGCTGCTGGCATTACCCCAGAGCGCGTTTTAATTAAAATTGCCTCAACTTGGGAAGGGATTAAAGCGGCGGAAATCTTGGAAAAAGAAGGGATTCACTGTAATTTAACACTACTATTTGGTTTGCATCAGGCGATCGCCTGTGCTGAAGCTGGTATCACCTTGATTTCCCCCTTCGTCGGTCGCATTCTCGACTGGTACAAAAAAGAAACAGGTAAAGATAGCTACCCCTCTGCGGAAGACCCTGGTGTATTGTCAGTCACTACAATCTACAACTACTACAAAAAATTTGGTTATAACACCGAAGTTATGGGCGCAAGCTTCCGTAACATCGGCGAAATCACTGAACTTGCTGGTTGTGACTTGTTAACCATTTCCCCAGCTTTGTTGGGTGAATTACAAGCCACCATCGGCGACCTACCCCGTAAACTTGACCCCGCCAAAGCTCCTACTGCCGGCGTAGAAAAGATTGCTGTGGATAAAGCGACCTTCGAGAAGATGCACGCTACTGACCGCATGGCATACGACAAACTAGACGAAGGTATTAAAGGCTTTACCAAAGCACTGGAAGATTTAGAAAAACTATTGGCACAAAGACTAACTCATCTAGAAGGAGTAGTTGCCAGTCATTAGGAGATAAATGGTGATCGCCATTTTTGAGAAGTTAGGAGTTGGCTGACCACTAACTTTCAAGAAATACGTGGCATAAAGATCCTGGTATTTGTACTCGTAGTAGTCCATACCAGGGTCAGTAAAAATGAGTAGGCCGACAGTAATTAGCTCTAAATAATACGCTACAGAAATTTTATTTTTTCTTTATAAATAACTCATTCCATGAATTAGGACAATAATGATACTCTTGCTTTGTAGCAACTTTTACAAAACCCATGAAAAAAGCAGGACAATTCTTAGCTGTTATTGGTTTATCTATTTTCTGTACAGAGTCTGCATTGGCAGCTTATGATGTTCCCGGCTGTAAAGAAGCATTTACTAGTATCGATCAAGCATCTTTAATTAAACCATTAAAGGATTTAATTGCTCTTGATTGCGCTATCATGTACAAGGAAGGATGGCGTTTGCCTGCCACAGGAGGAGTAGCCAATCAAACTGTCTGTGCACCAGCTTGGAATGTGCTGGGTCAATCCAATAAACTAGGAGATGCAAAGTTTATCGTAACTCACAACTGCCCAGCATTATACAATCTTGGATGGGTAAAACCACAACCATAGGATGGATGAAATAACGTTTTCTTGTCCTTCAAGAAACACTTGGCGTAAAGCTTATGTAGTAGAAGTTTTAGGTCACAGAATTGAGAGTCTGGCTGTCCTTCGGTCTTAGGCACAAGTTGAAGACCAAAGGCATCAGCTGTTTTCTGAAGGTTTTTCAGTATGAGATCCTGGTATTTGGACTCATAGTAGTCCATACCAGGGTCAGCAGAACTTTATGCTGTAGTCAACATCCGATGGAAGATAAGTACCAATTGACGGGCAGTAGCAGTAATTGCTTTGGGAGTACCTAAACACGATCGCAATCGTCGATAAAAAGCCCACAGAGTAGAGAGACTTTGAGTCAAAGAAAAGGCAGCAATCCGAAAAGCATTTGCCGCCCGATTCACAACTTGACGAGTCTTAGAGCTTTTGACCTTGCTACCAGCAAAACTTTTTGACCATGTTCTAGACTATAGTCTCCAGTTAAAGCTTTAGCAATCTCTGTGGCAGAGCTTTTAATCCGGGGGTTTTTGAGGGACGCTAGAACTTGTGGATCTTGCGCCCCGACGACAATTGCCTTGATCATCACCATTCCCGTTAGACCAGTAATATCACTAATCATCTTGTGTAGGTGTAAATTCATTAGTAATCGTAACGCCGCCGGATTTGCCGCCGCCGGATATATACTGGTCGTAAATTCTGCCGCCGAATAAATCTCCGTCTGGTATTCTGCCGCCGGATTTGCTGCCGCCGGATTTGCTCCCGTCGCACATTCTGTCTCCGACGGATATACCGTCGCCGACCATCATCATCCCGTCTAGCTAAGAGTAGCTCTCCATTGTCATCTGCAACGAAGTTTGTCTCTGTGCCGAAACCTTGTGTATAAAGGTTATCTAGAGAAGTATCCTTCGCCTGAGCTATTGAAGATGGATAAATGAAGGCACACACCAATACGGCTATTGAAGATAGCTTTTTGATACTTTTCATTTTATTCTTCCTTGGTAAAAAAACAATTCAGTAACACTTAGTCATAAGGGAACACTAATAAAGTGTGTATACTGAAACCTCTATCTTAAGATAGATATGGTTGATTTATCTGATTAAGATTTTTGAATTTTCGCTGTGCTGTATAAAAAATTTCAATTTTATGGTGTTTTATTTAACTGATTCTATAGGAGAAATATTTAATATAAATAACTATTAATTTTGATGGATAAAAATTTACTTATTAATGCTACATATTCCACTATAAAAGGCTTTTGACCTATTTTGATATTAAGTTCATCTAACTACAACAGTGTTATAAAACTCATGTTAATTTGCTTTTAAGCTCTATTTAAGTCAACGACATATTTTTATTAATACAGTTTTACAGGGCATAAAGTTTACAGAGGACTTGATTGATTTATGTTTTTCAACTTATTACGAGATGTAAAGATTGACACTCCCCAATTTTTTAATTCAGGGAATGTCAAAACAATTCGCTTGTTTTCGTTTGTAATGGCCTCTCGTTCTCGTAGCGTCTCCCTTTGGGCTACGGTGTACACACATCTTTGTACTAGGCGCAAAATGTGTTTTGATCCCCCTAAATCCCCCTTAAAAAGGGGGACTTTGAATCTATTCCCCCCTTTTTTAAGGGGGGTTAGGGGGGATCAAAAGGTTGTACGACTAGGTTATTAGACTTGTGTTTACACAGTAGCTCCCTTTGGGAGAAGAGAACGTAGAGAAGATCGCAATTTCAATTAATGAGGGCTGGAAACCCACAAATTATTCAGTTGACGTTCAAGGTATTTTAATGGCGAATTGCTTTAATATCGCCGCCAATGATATATGTATCGTCCATGACGATCTCGAACTCTCTGCCATCGTCCATGACGATAATATTGTCCGTAATAACGTCTATGACGATTGCGTCGTCGATAATAATGCCGTCTATGCCGCGATCGCCGATAATAATGCCGTCTCCTCCGTCGGTGAGCTAGTAAAAGTTCTTCACTTTTATCGCTAACTAAGTTGGTTTCAGCCTCAATACTCTGCTCATTGAGAGCATGATTTTGTGTACTATCTTTAGCTTCAGCCATAGCAGGCGGATAGATGAAGGCTAATAACAGGAGTCCGATTGAGGACAACTTCTGGAAACGGTTCACGTCTTGGCTTCTCCCTGACTACCGATGATAAGTTTAATAAATACTTGAAATTGAGAAACCATATAGTTCACACTTCACTAACCTAAAATCCACAAAAGTAATGAAAGTACTAGTTTTGAATGCAGGCTCTAGCAGCCAAAAAAGTTGCCTGTATGAAATCCCTGATCATGCCATGCCAAATGAAGCACCCCAACCTCTGTGGGCAGGGAAAGTTAACTGGACTCAAGACCGGAGTGTGGCAGAAATTGAGGTGAAAACCGCCACAGGTGAAAAGCTACATGAGTCTATCTATGGTGATTCCCGTCAGGCGCACGTTGCCTATATGCTGTATACTCTCAGTCGTGGTGCTACCAAAGTAATTGGTGAATTATCAGAAATCGATGTCGTAGGACATCGGGTTGTACATGGTGGGCAAAGTTACCGTAATAGCGTAATTATTACTGGGGAAGTAAAACAGGCGATCGCGCGTCTGTCAAACCTAGCTCCAGCACATAATCCAGCCGCCTTAGAAGGGATAGAAGCTATAGAAAAAAGCTTGGGTAATGTTCCCCAAGTAGCAGTATTTGATACCGGGTTTCATTCCACCCTACCTGATGCAGCCGCCATCTATCCCGGCCCCTATGAGTGGGTAGAACAAGGTATCCGCCGCTATGGTTTTCACGGTATCAGTCACCAATACTGTTCTCATCGTGCAGCGCAAATCCTCGGTCAAGATTTAGCATCTCTGCGAATTATTAGCTGTCATCTCGGTAATGGTGCTTCTCTAGCCGCCGTAGAAAATGGTCGCAGTATTGATACCACAATGGGTTTCACACCTTTAGATGGGTTGATGATGGGTAGCCGTTGCGGTTCATTAGATCCGGGGATCATTGTTTACCTCATGCGGCAACATAATTACTCCGCCGAAAGACTAGATTACGTATTAAATAAAGCTTCTGGACTCAGAGGTATTTCGGGGGTATCCAGCGATTTACCCCAAGTGATGGAAGCTATTACCCAAGGTAACTACCGCGCCCAACTAGCTTGGGATATCTTTGTGCATCGCTTAAAGGCTAATATTGGTTCAATGCTGGCGAGTCTCGGAGGTTTAGACGTATTGATATTCACCGCCGGTATCGGTGAAAAATCCGCCGGAATTCGTCAGGCTGCGGCTGAAGCCTTCGGGTTTTTAGGGTTAAAAATCGACCCCCAGAAAAATCAAAACAAACCCGTAGATGAAGATATATCCACTCCTGATTCTACAGTTCGGGTGTTAGTAATTCATACTCAAGAAGATTGGGCGATCGCTCAGGAATGTTGGCACTTATTAATTAATTCGTAATTCGTAATTCGTAATTCGTAATTATTTTGTAGAGACGCGATAAATCGCGTCTTTTTATTGCAACTTCACAGCACGCGACGCAAAATTAGCTTCCAAAGTTGCGGCCAAATAAAACTTAAAACTTGCTGAATTACTAGAGGTACAACAACTGATATAATTGAGAATAACATGATATCAATTGCTTGAATTTTTTGGGTTGATATCATAGCGATCGCCGGAATCATACAACTTATTCCCCACGCCAACCAATTGAGATACTTATAATTAATAGCAGCCAGTTTTTGGAGTTGTTTGAAAATTATATATCTGCTAGTGGAAACTAATAAAGCTAATCCTAACCAAGTCAAAATCAACCAGATTACACTATTATTAGAATTAAATATATTTACTTTATTTATTTTACTAACTAAGAATCCAGAGGGAAATAAGGAAGCGAACTCCCAAACTAGCATATTTAACTTATTTCTTAAGGAACTTAGTAACTGATCTACCAACCAATAATGAGCAGAAATAACGTTTACTAAATTAGCATTATTGTGCAGAAAATCCTTTTTAACTTTCTGGATAACATCACCATAAAACAAGACAACACTTTGTAAAAGACAGTCTTTTTCTCGATAATCTTCGGCAGTTAATTCCTTTTGGCTATAGTAAGAATTAAAAGTACATCCAACCTGGAAGCTTGTCTGATTTTGTAAATACTTACTCCTCAATATTCTCAAGATGTTCATGAGAAAAATTAGGTAAGACCTAGTGCTTTTATTTTTATCTTGTTCCACTCTACTATCTGGAACAAAATTATGCTGAAAGCAAGTACAGTACCAAAGATAAATGAGTAACTTGGGCGGAATATTTACAGAAAGACCTGTTTTTTGAGCTTGCTGAATTTGCTCTACAATCTTCTGGTTTAGGTAGAAACTACATTGAGACTGTTCAACCTTAATTTCAACACTATTACCTTGAGGAATAGGCAATAAAAAAACCAAGGTAACATCAGCAAGACTCTTTGCGTATGTATTATCGTTGACCATTCGTAGATATATTTGCCAGACTTTTTACCAAATTAATCATGAAATCTAATATTCCCCGCCATTGTTTTTCGCCAGCAACGACTCCTTCATTGTGAATTTGCAGAATTAAATTTTTTGAATCTTCTGATAAATCGAATAGGTCTTTGTGATATCTGGTGATAATATCACCATCTAACTGCATAACAGTTTGGGCATAAATTGTATCAATCTTGTTACTAGTAACATCACCACCATCCAAAGCCGCTTTCAGTTCAATAATTTTACGCAGTGTCCGCACAAACTTTTCATTATTTAAAAGTGCTTGAATTTCGTCACAATTGCTTTGCCATTCTTGTTCCCAGTTCTTCTGCTTTTCCTGATTAATATCATCTATCACTGGAGCAGGTGCAGGTAATATTGGTCTAGCTAATTCTACATATCTGGGATCAGATTCAACTATTTTTCCTCTCTGAAGTTCCTTTAAAAGATGTAGTCGCTGATGATATTTTCTAACTTTTTCATGTTGCAAATCATTCATTGTGTGATTTACATCTTCAATGAGAAGATAGAAATACTCTCTTTCTAATTCTGAAAATAAACTTTTATAGCGAGCGTGTAATTCTTCAGGAATTCCCATAACATCAAAGTAATCTTTATCATTTATGGAATATATTTCTTGGTATGCTTCCCAAGCACTAAATTTAGTACCACTAATACTATTAACAATCATTGTATTGACTTCTAATGCTGTAATATCTTCAACTAATACCTGCACTGAAGATACAAATTTATTTAATAAACTTATAGACTTAGATTGAATTCCTTCTCTACCTTGAGTAGTATTTGATACCTTGATTTTATCTGCATTTTGATTTGCAAGACTATCTCTAGCTTGAGCTTGAGTCCTATTAACCACAGTTACTACCTCTTTAATCTTGGCAAAAACTTGTAATAATTTGGTGTTTTTACAATCACAAGCAAAGTAACCTACAAGTCTAGATAATCCACTGTAGGTATTTGGCTATATAATTCACTAATTTAACAACCCAAAAATTGTATTAATTAGTTATATTGTCCTGCGAGAATTTGCCATCTCCATCAGAATCTTATAGACTTTATGCACACTTTCTATATTCTTTTGCATGATTTCTCGGCTATCCTTGACTTGATCTAAATGAAAGCTGAGGAGTTCTGCATAAGGGCCACTACAAAGAAATTGACTACCAACCTCATTTTCAATATCGCCATCAATTAAATTTATCTTGGTATAAATTCTGTTACCTGCTTGAGCAGATGTTGTACTAGGTTCTAATTCTTCATTTAACTGAGTAGATGGTTCTACAACCCAAGTAGTAATTTCTAACTCGACAACTTCAGCTATTGCTGCCTTCATCGCATCAATAATGTTGTTACTACCTAGGTTACTAGAGTTTAGCTGCTTGATGATTGATTGAAAATTGCCACTTTCAGCCTTGATAAGTTGACCGTTTGTACCTGACGCTTCTTTTACAGTAATTTCCATGAGCTAATTAAAGATCAAAGGTTTCAATGTAGACGAGTACAATTCTAATAGATGTGGGAAATTTGACAAGCTTTACTTCATAAAATTAAGTAAAGATGACAAGGAATAGCTGTGTATAATCTAGAATTAAACAGTACAAGCAGTATAAAAAGTAATCATCAAGTGTGGATTTACGTTAACTATCGAAAAGACTTAGGGAACACCAAAAAATAAATTATCCGCAATTGTATGGTTGGGTAGGGTGCGTCAGTGCGATAGAACCTAACTATACTCAGAAATTATTCATACTGACGCACCCTACAGTTTAGATATTTTTTGATCTGGAAGTACCTTATTACGGGAATAATACTATACACAATGAGCAACTCTGCCGAAAAAGATAGAAAAACTATGTTGATATCGCGTCAAAGTGTCATAACACCTCTTGTAGTGAGTTTATGTATCTTAGGGATTGGCTTTATGCAATCGCCTAGGCTACAAAAATTATTAAATAGTCGGGAATATATTCCTTTAGATACTTTAGAAAAAGGACTACAGCAAGAAAAATTAAGGCTAAATCTACTCAAGCAAACCCCCAGTTTTGGCTATGATAATTTAGTTGCAAACTGGGCTTATCTAAATTTTTTGCAATACTTTGGTGATGATGAAGTCCGTGAGAGAACTGGATACAGTCTAAGTCCAGAATATTTTGAAGTTATTTTAAAACGTGACCCCAAATTTTTAGCAGCTTATCTGAGTCTTTCTAGCAGTACATCTATCTATGCTGCCATGCCAGAACGCTCAATAGCAATAATAGAAGAAGGTTTAAAATCATTATCTCCTCATGTTCCAGAAAAATCTTATTATATTTGGCGTTATAAAGGTATTGATGAGTTATTATTTTTAGGAAATTCTCAAGCTGCCCAGAAATCTTTTGAAACAGCAGCTAATTGGGCTAGTGAATATAAAGATGAAGAAAGTCAACTTGTAGCTTTCACTTCTCAAAAAACTGCTGAATTTCTTAGCAGTAACCCTGATAGTAAATATGCCCAGATTGCTACTTGGTCAATGATATTAAGTAATCCAGTTGATGAACAAACTCGTAAAAGAGCAATTAGTGCTATTGAGAAATTAGGAGGAGCAGTAATCACCAACCCCAACGGTACTAATAGTATTAAATTGCCACCAAAAGATTAAATTTTAGTCATTAAATCTCTTACAAAAGTCTGAAAATGAGATGTGTCATTCTGAATGAAATGTACAATCTTTGAGATGTTTCGCTTCACTCAACATGACAGCTTTAGCATTTATGCAAGAGGTTTATTAGTCATTTTCTTTGTCCCCAGTCCCCAGCTTTTCAATGAGTGGATTTTAGATTATTCAATCCAAAATCTAAAATCTAGAATCTAAAATTCCTAGTCCCCAGTCCCCTGTTTCCAAAATGTTCTGGTACAACGGTAGTTTAATTCAGTCCCACACTCTGGAATTAGATATTAATGACCCAGGGTTACTATATGGTGCAACGGTTTTTACAACTTTACGGGTGTATGACGGCTCGCTAGATAGTAGTTTAACTAACTGGCAGGCACATTGCGATCGCTTATTTTTCTCCCTACAAGCTTTTAGTTGGCAACAACCAGACTGGAAACTGGTACGCCAAGGTGCAGAAGCAATGTTAACGCACTTCCCCGTTCTCAGAATTACGATCTTCCCCGATGGTAGGGAATGGATAATTGGCAGAATATTACCAGAGGATTTGGCAGCAAAGCAAAAACACGGTGTCGCTTGTGCTGTTGCTAGTTCAGCATGGTCTCGTAGTCTTCCTTCTCATAAAACTGGTAACTACCTTGGTGCTTGGCTAGCTAAAACCACAGTCTCCGGAAATGCCCAAGAAGCCATTCTGGTAGATGGCACAGGAAATTGGTTAGAAACCAGCACAGGTAATCTTTGGGGGTGGGTTAATGGTAGTTGGTGGACACCACCATTAACTGCGGGTATATTACCTGGAATTAGCCGCCAGCAATTAATGAGTCGGCTAAACAATCATCAACAGGTGGTGCGAGAAGAACCTTGGACACCTAAATTCGTCCAAAGCTTAGAAGCGATCGCCTACACTAATAGTGTGGTGGAAATTATCCCCATACATACCGTTAATCAGCCTACAGGGTCGCTACAATATAATCCTTACCATCCAAGCTTGCAAAAACTTAGGGGACTATTATTTATCATGACAGAAGGATGATTTTGTTATACCTTAAGATAAGTTAACATAATTCTAATAATGCCCTACGCACACGAATACGGGAGGATCAACCTCAGTGAATAAAAGATGGAGAAATGCGGGGCTGTACGCGCTGCTATTTATTGTTGTAATCGCACTTGGCACAGCTTTTTTTGATAAACCGCGCGAAAGTCGGGAAACATGGCGATATAGCCAATTTATTCAAGAAGTTGAAAAAGGTAGAGTAGAAAAAGTCAGCTTAAGTGCAGACCGTTCTACCGCTTTGGTAACACCCAGATACGACCCCAGTAAAAAACTTGTTACTTTAGTCAACGACCCAGACCTTATAAATACTCTTACTACCAAAGGCGTTGATATATCCGTTTTACCTCAAAGCGAAGACGGATTCTGGCTCAAGGCACTAAGCAGCTTATTCCTCCCAGTATTACTGCTGGTAGGCTTATTCTTCTTGCTCCGTCGCGCTCAAAATGGCCCTGGTAGCCAAGCCATGAACTTTGGTAAGTCCAAGGCGAGGGTGCAAATGGAGCCTCAAACTCAAGTCACTTTTGGCGATGTTGCCGGTATCGATCAAGCCAAATTAGAACTAAATGAAGTTGTAGACTTTTTGAAAAACGCCGATCGCTTTACCGCCGTCGGTGCAAAAATTCCTAAAGGTGTGCTATTAGTAGGCCCTCCCGGTACAGGTAAAACCCTCCTGGCGCGTGCGGTAGCCGGGGAAGCAGGTGTACCATTCTTCTCCATCTCCGGTTCTGAGTTTGTGGAAATGTTTGTTGGTGTGGGTGCATCCCGTGTCCGTGACTTATTTGAGCAAGCTAAAACCAATGCTCCCTGTATCGTCTTCATCGATGAAATTGACGCTGTAGGTCGTCAACGGGGTGCAGGTTTAGGTGGTGGTAACGATGAACGGGAACAAACCCTGAACCAGTTACTCACAGAAATGGATGGATTTGAAGGTAACACCGGCATTATTATTATTGCCGCTACCAACCGTCCTGACGTACTAGACGCAGCTTTATTACGTCCCGGTCGTTTTGACCGTCAAGTCGTCGTAGACCGTCCCGACTATGCAGGACGTAGCGAAATCCTCAAAGTCCATGCTCGTGGTAAGACCCTAGCGAAAGACGTAGACCTAGATAAAATTGCTCGCCGTACCCCTGGCTTTACCGGTGCAGATTTATCTAACCTGCTGAATGAAGCCGCAATTTTGGCAGCAAGACGCAACTTGACCGAAATTTCGATGGATGAAATCAATGATGCCATCGATCGCGTCTTAGCTGGCCCAGAGAAGAAAGACCGGGTGATGAGCGAAAAACGCAAAACCCTGGTAGCTTATCATGAAGCTGGTCACGCTTTAGTTGGTGCTTTGATGCCCGACTATGACCCAGTACAAAAAATCAGCATTATCCCTCGTGGTCGTGCTGGTGGTTTAACTTGGTTCACCCCCAGCGAAGACCGCATGGATACCGGCTTGTACAGTCGCGCCTATCTAGAAAATCAGATGGCTGTGGCTTTAGGTGGTCGTTTAGCCGAAGAAATTATCTTTGGTGAAGAAGAAGTTACCACGGGTGCTTCCAACGACTTACAGCAAGTTGCTCGTGTAGCGCGTCAAATGATTACCCGATTTGGGATGAGCGATAAACTCGGCCCCGTCGCCCTCGGTCGTCAGCAAGGCAATATGTTCCTCGGTCGCGATATCATGTCAGAGCGTGATTTCTCCGAAGAAACTGCGGCGGCTATTGACGAAGAAGTTCGGAAATTAGTAGACACAGCCTACGATCGCGCTAAAGACGTGTTAGTCAGTAATCGCCACATTTTAGATCAAATCGCGCAAATGCTGGTGGATAAAGAAACCGTAGATGCCGATGAATTGCAAGAAATTCTGGTAAATAACGATGTGAAAACCGCCGCGTTTGCCTAGTTTTGCAAGTTTGTAGTCAGCACTAAAGTAAGTGCTGAAAAACATAAAAAATGGGGTCTTTCTGGTGAGGAAGACCCCATTTTTTAATGATAAAAGTTTTTCTGCTGATTGAAATATTGTAGAGTCGTTATTAGCGTGAGCCAGAAACTTTGTAGAGAAAGAGTATCGCTACATCTCTACAGTATTTTGCAAAGATATCTAATAGAGTTGAGTCAAGTATTGTTCCAACAGTGAGGCGATCGCTTCAGGACAGTTTTTCTTGTATTTCTTCTTACCTAGCATTAAAACACAGTTGGGCGCACTGCTACAGCGTTTTTGACAGTCTGTGTGTTCGATAGTTACTTTGTCGAGTAAACCGCGATCGCACAAAGTCTGTTCTAAATCTGATAATAAACCTTTACCACCGCGTTTCATGCAACCAGATTTTTGACACACCATAATCTTGGCTGATGGTTGCGGTGGTAAATCTTCATGGAGATGGGAGCGTAGTCCATCGCTAAGTGTTGTTACTTGATAAGCTTTGAGTTTAATTGTACCTTTATATCGATTTAATTTACCGACCCCATAAATATTAATTCGTTCACCTATTTCTAAAGATGAACTCAAAGCAGTCCGTAATTTTTTTGGTAGTTTAATTAACACATCTCCAGAGGGAATTGCTAAACTTAAGTATTTAATTTTTTTAGGTTTATTGCCAATAAAACCTAAGAAATCACCCTCAAGATTAAACTCTGATAACGTTAGAAACTTGTCACCCATGTTCAATAACCCAAAAAGTTTTGGTTAGAAAATACTTTGTGTCTTTGTGCCTCTGTGGTTCAATATTTTTTTACCACTCCAGACACAAAGACACAGAGAGAAAAATGGTTTTCTACTTTTTACCTGCTGCTAAAAATTTTAGGAAATCCTTTTAGCTTCTAGGGTTTTAGGTAAATTGCTAGCATCTGGTATTTCTGGAAATTCTAATTCCCAACCGTTAGCTAGGGTCAGAATCTTGCCTTCAGCACCATCGGTTTGTTTAACTACTATTTCCTCTAGGTCTTTTTTAGGAACATAGACTGTTAAGTTACCGCCATTATCCATTCGTAACATCACTTTCATGGTTTTCCTCAGCAGATTCTATTTCTCTTTCCCGACAGCCAACAATGATTCCTTTATCCAAAAAATGTATTGCATAAATATAGGAACGCTGTAGAAAAGTTCCTATACTCGATACATAACCAATCTCTCCCTTTTTCGCTAAAATTTCCCCCAGTTCTCTCCCTGGAAATGTGCCATCATTCTTAATTTGTTTGCGAAGTCTGACCTTTTCTCCAAGTTCAAAAGCGGGTTCTAAATCCAACTCGTATTCATCGCGCTGCATGAGAATACCTCTGTTCTTTTACCAAGTTCAGCAGTTCTTCGGTGGTTAAACTGCGCTTTTTCTTGACTGATTGTTGGCGGACTGCATCTAAAACAGACTGGGTTTCTTCTGCATTGAGAAAAATCCCATTTTGCTCTAGTAAACTAGATACCAAGTGTCGTCCAGAATGTTTACCTAGTACCAAGCGACGTTCCCAACCGACTTCTTCCGGTGCAAAGGGTTCGTAGGTGTTGGGGTTTTGCATGACACCATGAGCATGGATTCCTGACTCGTGAGCAAAGGTATTTTCACCAACGATCGCTTTCCAAGGTGGTACGCTAGCACCAGAGGCAGCTGCTACCAGTTGTGATAATTCCAACAACCGGGCTGTTTTGATACCCATATCTACGCCATAGATGCGTTTGATGGCCATGACCACTTCTTCTAAAGCAGCATTACCAGCTCTCTCACCCAAGCCAATAACTGTAGTATTTACAGATGCAGCTCCAGCTTTAATTCCAGCTAAAGCGTTGGCTGTAGCCATACCAAAATCATTGTGAGTATGAATTTCTACGGGAATTGATAAAGCAGAAACCAGTTGCTTTATTTCCCCATAGGTGCTGAAAGGATCAAGAACGCCTACGGTATCGCAGAAGCGAAAGCGTGATGCACCCCACTCTTGGGCTGAAAGTGCGACATCCAAGAGGAAGCTTTCATCCGCTCTGGAGGAATCTTCGCCTCCTACGGCTACCCAAAGACCTTGATCAACCGCGAAGCTGATACAGTCTTTGAGTCTTTGCAGACTTATCCGCCATTGACCGTGGAATTTCGCGGCGATTTGAATACCCGAAACCGGGATAGCAATATGTATACGCTTCATTCCACAAGCAATAGAAGCTTTAATATCTGAGATGACAGCACGATTCCAAGCCAGGAGATCAGCACTTAAACCTAAGTTAGAAATTGCCGAGATAGCACGCATTTCTTCCTCGCCCATTGCCGGTATCCCTACTTCTAATTCGGGAACACCAATGCTATCGAGAAATTTAGCGATCGCCACTTTTTCTTCTAAGGTAAAAGCAACACCTGCGGCTTGCTCGCCATCACGTAATGTAGTGTCATTAATGAGAATCTTGTTCATCTCAAACATCCCTCTTAGCAATTTTCTTAATATATTTTCTGTGGGGAAAAGTGCATTTTTTACAAGCCCTGGTATTGGTAAATGCTGAAAATAACTGGTGAAGAATGAACGGTAAATGCTCTAAGCTCCCACTCTTAATAATTCATCTTCATCATTTCTAAATATTACCTAAACAATAACAATATATCTGTATGACAGTAGACAGAAACTATGTATAGTTTAAGAATCTCTTTGCAAGTTTTACACAATTTTTAAATATCAAATTATCCGAATATAGATATTTAAAAATATCCGCAAATACTGGAAAATAGCGGATAATTACAAGATTTCTTTTTGCATTATCGTGAAAATTTAATATTTTTTAAATACTATTTCACAAACTAATAGATACATTAATAGCCTGAGAAAAAATATAATTATTTTTCAGTAAATCACTAAAATAATCAGCTTTTGTTGACAATATAATTTAAATTTATCAAATACTCTTAGATATATAACCAATCTAAAATTTTTTCCAATTGTTCTAAATTAACTAAGCCATATTGCCAAAGTAACATCGGTAAAGGTGCAGGATCAAACTCGCGGTGTTTTAAAGCTATAGCAATATCTTTATGGGAAAGCTCAAGTTCATTATGTAAAAAATATAGCAATTCTATATCTTTGTTGTGAGTAGTCACGTCGCTTTACTCCGAAGTCAAAAGTCAAAAAAAAGAATGCTTATTTTGTCAGCTTTTTGTTGCGCTGTAATAGTTACTACTCAATATGAGTTTACACTTCGCCAAACTAACAGCACCCTGATCCGAATTACGAATTAATAACTCCAACAACGCTCTAGCCAGTCAAGCAGTTCTTGACGAGGAGCTAGAAATTGCATAACTGTACTGTGAACTAAAATTGCTGTCAAGTAACTGTTCACTTGTACCCGCAACGAGCCATCAGGGGGACAGGAACAGGGAATCATCAACTCTTGCAAACGGTGATAAATTTGCCAGCGATCGCACAATGGTATCTGCAATACGATATCACCTAACATATCAGAACCCAACATCATGACTTATCCTTACTCACAAGTTTTTCTGCTTGGGGTTGACTGGTGAGAGTTTGCAGTTTTTGTTCCAGTTGCTCAATCCGAGCCAGCAGCGATCGCATCACATTCGCTTCCACATCAGGTAATTTCCCATGATCCAGGGGACATGAGTTATTTTTTTCCTTGCGGGAAATAATCCGTCCGGGAATCCCCACAACGGTAGAGTCTTGGGGGACATCACGCAACACAACCGAGCCAGCACCAATTCTGACGCGATCGCCAATTTGAATATTACCTAAAACCTTCGCGCCAGTACCCACCACAACATTTTTCCCCACAGTCGGATGGCGTTTACCAGTTTCCTTCCCAGTACCGCCCAGAGTCACACCTTGATAAATTAGGCTATAGTCTCCCACAATCGCCGTTTCACCAATCACAACCCCCATCCCGTGGTCGATAAACACACCTTTACCAATCTCTGCACCTGGATGAATTTCGATTCCTGTGAGAAACCGAGCCACATGAGAAATCAACCGGGGGAAAAACACCACACCCCGCAGGTGTAACCAATGGGAAAGACGATGTAAACAGATAGCGTGCAAACCGGGGTAGCAAAAAACCACCTCCAGCCAATTACGCGCGGCGGGGTCACGTTCAAAAATAATAAGAAAATCACTCAATAATGGCTCTAAGAAACTGCCAGAGAGAAGACTTTTCAGCCAGGATGTATGAGTTGAATCAGGTGGATTATCGATATTATCTAAAGACTGTTGCATCGGTACTGTCTGGGTAAAAGAGCCGTGTGCTTTTATGCTTATAGCAGGCCACTCCCAACAGGACAGTACAACCCATCTTGATTGGATTTATTGGATTAATTAAGCTTGTACTCAACCCCCCCAACCCGCAACTTCCATCAGCTTCAAATTTCTCTTGGGTTAGAGGGACTAGTGTTTTAGATATGGGGTACTAGTATTTTTAAGTGAGGGGTTCAGAATTTTTGTACTCGCTACAAAAAACTTAATATGTAAGACTCTGATACGATTTTAGCCAGATATTTTGCGATATATTAAGCTGTACTCAAATTCCCTGGAATATCAAGTAGACAAGACTACAACCCAAATTTCTGTATTCCCAGTTACTATATCTATCTTATGATTTTGGTACTTCAACAACCAAATTCTTCACCTTATTTTAGTCTTTCAACCAGAAACTCAAAAATATCTGTATCTGGTAAGAGGCTTTTGGTCAAACTGTAATGCAAACATCATAAATTATGGCTGCTACCAAACCCTAGCCATTCACAAGTGCATCGATGAATAAGACAAAAAACAACACACTCGGTTCTGGGATGACTGATGAAGATTGTTTTAGCTTGGGAAAATCTGATGCTTGGGCGGGAAAACCCAAAACGCCCCCAGAGCAAGATGCTCAAGCTGCTAGTATGTACGATCTAGGTTACAGCGAGGGGGAAATTACACATCCGCCAACTGAAACTCCAAAAGCGGATCAGTTGCATTAGATTTTGTAGGTTGGGTCGAAATATGAAACCCAATTTCTCAATCAATGTTGGGTTTGCCTACAGCACGCTACGCGATCGCAAAGCCTCAACCCAACCTATATCTAACGCACTATTTTAGCTGTGTCAGTCCAGTATGGTGTGTTAGCGCAGCGTAACGCACCGCCTGTATTAAATTAAGTTACAGCTTGACTAATGAACGGAGCAAAAACACTCGTCGATGAGTATCTGAGATAGATAAACGGAGCAAAAATACTCGTCAACGAGTATCTGAGATAGATAAACGGAGCAAAAATACTCGTCAACGAGTATCTGAGATAGATGAACGGAGCAAAAATACTCGTCGATGAGTATCTGAGATAGATGAACGGAGCAAAAATACTCGTCGATGAGTATCTGAGGTAGATGAACGGAGCAAAAATACTCGTCAACGAGTATCTGAGATAGATGAACGGAGTAAAAATACTCGTCAACGAGAATTAATTGATCAAGAACCCGATGTAACTTTAGTAGATTTACTTCTAATAGCCTTAAAACGCTCCCCTAATTGTTCAGCGACAGTTTTTAAACCCGGAGTCTTTTTCGCCGCAGTCTTCACATAATCATAAACAGTCAAACTGCTAGTCATAGCTTCACTACTGACTGCCATTAACGTATCATCCACCTGTTCAGCAAGTTGGTGCATAGAGGTTAAAACCTCAGCGAGTGTAGTAGCTAATTGATAATCCCGCACCAGTTCATCAACATCAAAACTAGCTGGCAAAATTTCTGGGTTAGACTTAGCCGCCGAAACACTATTGTTTACAAAAGCCAGACTTTTATCACCCATTTTTACCAACTTGCGCCGTTCTTCAGGACTCAGAGTAATCAAAAAAGGTAACTTGCGTTGAATTGTCTGTAGTGCTGCTTTAATTTCTTGAATATCTGCTGGCGACAGGGAGGCTGTAATATTTTGATAGGGCATCGTACAATTACCAGTGTAATTCTATGGTTTAAGTAGCAATAGCTGCTAAGTATAAGATGCCCATTGATAAGAGCAAATTAACACATTGAGCCTACTTATTTATCCGCTTTAGTGCCGATGGCGATGGATACTGATCAGATACGATGAAAGCTTGTCGTTCAATCACCCGATCATCAGCATTAAAATCTAGAATACGTGCGGTTACTTCGCCAATATCCGTTAGTGATTAAATCACACCCTCATCTAATCGAAAATGCTCCCCCCAAAAGTCTCGACGAGGGTTAAAAAACCTCACAAGTTCACCAGTCAGCCAATTAATTGAACCCAAATCTGACCCTTTTTGCAGCTTACAGAAAATACAGGCATAACAGAGATTATCAATAGATAGAAAACATTATATTGATGCTACTTGAAATGAATTTCCTAATGTTCTCGGCTCTGGCAAAGATTCACCATTTTCTAAAGCTGTCTCAATCAGCATTTCTAAAACTTCCTGAGCATTTCTTAAAGCTTCCTCATACGTATCTCCATGAGTACAAGGCTGCATTACATTGGTAAACTCAGGTAACAAAACCACATAACAATGGTCTTCCTCAGACCATTGAATAATAACTGTGTATTTCATTCTTCTGTCTCCTCCTCTGCTGCTATTTTCTGTAATTCTGCAAGTGCTTGATTAACTTGTTTTTCTAAATAAGGTTTAGCATCACTCCCATCTTTGCCAGCGATGATAATAGCTTGAGATAATAGCGGATGTATCCATTTACTATGACTACCCTTTGCAGGTTTATCAGTAAACCCTGCTTGCAGCAATAAGCTTTTGAGTTCTCTAATTTTCTTGGGCATAAACTCAGCTTACATTGCGATAGGTGTTTGATAACATTTGGCAGACACGCACACAGACTTGTGCTTGTTCGTTTGTGGGATTAATTATCTGTTTCTCAATTGTGGCACAAATAATCATAAGTCCTACCAGCAACAGCCAAACTCAAGAAAGCTTCAGAAATTTTGCGGTATCTACCCAAAGTAATTTGTATTTAAGCGATAATAAATACACTTTGTCCATATAAGCACAGTTATGACCTGCTGCCTAAATCCAGCTTGCCACAACCCACCCCATCCCGACGGTGTAAAGTTCTGCTCTAGCTGCGGCGTTCCCTTAATCGTTTTGAGAAACCGCTATCGCCCAATCAAAACATTAGGTGGCGGGGGATTTGGTAAGACTTATTTAGCAGAAGACATCGACAAATTAAATGAGCATTGTGTCATCAAGCAATTCGCACCGCAAGTACAGGGAACAGCATCACTAAATAAAGCCACAGAACTATTTGAGCAAGAAGCCAAGCGACTGCAACAGTTAGGTAAACATCCGCAAATTCCCACACTGTTGGCGTATTTTAACGAAGATAATCGCCTGTATTTAGTGCAGGAGTTTATCGAAGGGGAGAATTTATTAAAAGAATTACAACAGCAAAGTAATTTTAATGAGCAGAAAGTCAGGGAATTATTGCTGGATTTATTAGATATTCTCAAAACTGTTCATCAACAGAAAGTAATTCACCGTGATATCAAGCCAGAAAATATCATTCGTCACAGTGATGGGAAGTTGGTACTGATTGACTTTGGTGCATCCAAGCAACTGACAGCCACAGTGATGACTAACCCAGGAACTGCGATCGGTTCGTTTGGTTATGCACCATTGGAACAAATGCAGGGTGGTGAAGCTTACCCAGCAAGTGATTTATATAGTGTCGGTGCAACTTGCTTTCACCTGTTGAGTGGGATTCATCCTTGGGAGTTGTGGAAACGACAGGGTTATGGTTGGGTTGGAAGTTGGAGACAGCATTTACCGCAACCAGTCAGTCAAGAATTAGGGCGAATGCTGGATAAATTACTGCACGAAGAACACCAGCAGCGTTATCGTTCAGCACAAGAAGTTTTACAAGCTTTAAATACCCCACCACCTTCACCAATACCTCCAACCCAGATAGTAATTACAACTCCACCGTCATCATCGTCTGTACCCCCAACTCAGCCTGTAATTCCTACCCCACCACCTTCTCAACCACAAGCAACACCAGCAGCAGCATCGGTAAAGCCACCTGCAAAGCCAAAAATAGCACCAAAAAACCTATTCATACAAAACCCTAAGTTGAGAAAAAGGTTATTGGTGGGTGGTGCTATTACCTTAGTAGGATTAGTTGGAAGTCAAATCTACGGTTATGCTCGCTATGGCTTATTTCCCACTAGTCCGATATTTTTAGTTGACAGCTTTCCCAGTAGTTCTTTCCTAGAAAGAACCCTCAAAGGGCATTCTGAGTCGGTTAATTCCGTCGCCATTAGCCCAGATGGCAAAACCCTTGTCAGTGGTATTGGGGACAACACCATCAAACTGTGGAATCTGGCAACAGGAGAAGAAATCCGCACCCTCAAAGGGCATTCTGAGTTGGTTCGTTCCGTCGCCATCAGCCCAGATGGCAAAACCCTTGCCAGTGGTAGTTGGGACGACACCATCAAACTGTGGAATCTCGCCACCGGAGAGGAAATCCGCACTCTCAAAGGGCATTCTGACCATGTTTCTTCCGTCGCCATCAGCCCAGATGGCAAAACCCTTGCCAGTGGTAGTTGGGACGACACCATCAAACTGTGGAATCTGGCAACAGGAGAAGAAATCCCTACCCTCAAAGGGCATTCTAGCAGTGTTCAGTCCATCGCCATCAGCCCAGATGGCA
>NZ_CAWUDL010000016.1:0-87336 GCF_963920945.1 Anabaena sp. CCY 9402-a | reverse complement strand
TTCAGCAATGATAACTATTTTATCTCAGTTATATCTCCTATAATCCCTTCACAGTAAGCTTTTTATCTTTTCTAGACAAGTCTAATAGTCCTCGTTTGTAGTAAAGAAGTTAGTCCTTTTCACTGTAAAGTGTTGTGCTGCTTGGGAGATATTTAGTTGTAATAGTGTCTCTGCTCCCAACTCATACTTAATACGGGGCTTAACAGGCGATATATTCAAACTAAGAATAATTTCTTTGGCTACTGCCTTGGCTAGTAATGGCGGTACAGAATTACCTACTTGGCGAAATCCGTGCCATTTAGTGATGTGGAATCTAAACCAGTCTGGGTAAGAATGCAAGCGTGCGGCTTCCCTGACTGTGATACATCGCGGTGTCAGTGGATGAATTGGTCTAGGGGAGGTAAAAGAACCCTTGTATTTATCTGTTCCGGCTCTTAAGGTGTTGCAAACACCAGCCGGATGTAACTTATGAAATCTGCTAATAGGTTCTCTTTCTCCCTGGGGAGTATCCTGAAAACGTTGTGTAGTTGTTAATGAATGCTTAGTTCTCAGGCTGGAAGAAAGAATACGGGAATCAAATTGGCGATCGCTAGAATAATCATCTCTCAACTTCCTGAGTCCGCGCAATATCATAGCGTAATTGCTAGGTTTGCCATACTCTGCTATTACCCAATCTCTACATAATAGCTCTGAATAATTTTCCACTTCTGGTAAATCGCCAATTGCTTGCCAAACCGTAGGGCAAATTGGCAATCCTGACGTTTTACGTAGCTTGTGATTTGGCTTGGCTGGTTGGGTAATTGGCTGGGGATAGTTTGGTAACTTGATATCTTTCTTCGCACCAAGGAGAAATAATCTTTCCCGCGCTTGGGGTACACCGTATTTAGCAGCATTGAGAATTTGATAATTTTCTTCTACTTGATAGTCACAAGCTTTAAATTCATCAATTAATATTTTGAGGATTTGTTTGTGTTCACCGACTGTAATTCCCCGGACATTTTCCATTACAAAAAACTTGGGTTGTAACTCTAAAACCAACCGATGAAAGTGAAATACTAAGGAGTTACGCGGGTCATCAAAAACCCGTTTACCCATGAGAGAAAAGCCTTGACAGGGTGAACCACAAATTACAGCATCAATTTCCCGATCGCCAATTGGCGATCGCTGCCGAATTTCTGCCCCTGATGTGTCCTCAACACTCTGACATAAAATCGAGCAGAAAGGAAAATTAAACTTATGGGTAGCACAGTGAATCGGGTCAATTTCCACCGCCGCCAACACATCAAAGCCAGCCTGCTCAAAACCAAGCGTCATACCACCAGCACCCGCAAACAAATCTACGGCGATCGGTCTTCTCGAAGTGGTGAGTGAGTGGTGAGTGCTGTTAGCGGTAGCGGGGCGTTTAGCCCGTGGTGTTAGCGGAAGCGGGGCGTTTAGCCCGTGCTGAGTGCTGAGTCTCATTTCTTTTAGCGGTAGCGCGGCGTTTAGCCGATGATGAGTGGTGTTAGCAGTAGTGGCGTTTAGCCAGTAGTAAGTAGTAAGTGGTGATTTAGAGGCTGACTTTTGAAAGCTATTAAATTTTTTAACTAACGATTATCTTTGAACTATTTAAAAAAATTATCGTATTACAGAAATATTTTGGCAATAACGACTTCACAAGCCAAACAGCCACTTCTTAGCCCAAATCATCACTTTTGTACAGACGCGATTCATCGTATCACTACTCATTACTCATTACTCATTACTCATTACTCATTACTCATTACTCATTACCGGCTAAACGCCGCGCTACCGCTAACAGCACTCTCCTAGCATTTGCAAAATTTCTTGAGCAGCGCGATCGCATACTCCCACTTCTCCTAAATACTGCCGCATTTCTTGATAATCTACTAAAGTTTGCTGTCGGCGTTCAGCATTGAGCAATAATTCCATTGATGCTTGCGTAATATTCTCTGGCGTTGCTTCTTCTTGCAATAACTCCGGCACAATTGGTTTCATCACTACCAAATTAGGTGGCGACGCAAAGGGGATAGAACCTCTGAGGATTTTTCTAGCAATCCAGGCTGTGACGGGATGTAGGCGATAAACTACCACCTGCGGCACATTTAATAAAGCCAGTTCTAAGTTGACTGTGCCAGATTTAGTAATGGCGAAATCCGCCGCCGCAAAAACTTCCTTTTGTTGTCCTGATATGACTGTAGCCCGCAAACCATAACGCTGGACTGCTTCCTCTATTGGCTGTCTGTAAACTTCTAGTGACAGAGGAATCCAAAAATGAACTTCTGGTATTTTTGTTTGGATGGTTTGGGCAGCTTGAAAAATTACTGGTAGTAGATATTTTAATTCTTGCCGCCGGGAAGCTGGGAGGAGTGCGATCGCTATCTGCTCAGAATCAATTCCCAAATTAGCACGGGCTTCGTGACGGCTAGGAGCATTTTGCATCCTATCAATTAGGGGGTGTCCTACCCAAGTGACATTCGCCCCATTTTGGCGAAAATAACGGGCTTCTTCGGGGAAAATTGCCAGTAACTTATCTGTAAACCTGACAATCCGGGCAGTATTCTGCAAACTCATCGACCATACCCACTCTTGCGGCGCAATGTAGTACGCCACAGGCACATCTGGTAAATGCTTTTGCATATAAGTACCGATGCCAAGATTTGGCCCCATGTAGTCAATCAGCACTACTAAATCTGGGGGATATTGTTTTAAATAGGCGATCGCGCGACGTTGTACCATCAGAGTTGGCAGCACATAAGGCAAAGATTCCAGGATACCCATTGAACCAATACCACTGGTATTCCCCAAAATCTTCGCCCCAGCCTCAGCCATCTTGTCGCCACCCAAGGCCACAATCTCTAATTCCAACCCGGCAGCGATAGCTTGACGCTTCATCGCCGCAATTAACAGCGACCCTTGCAAATCGCCAGACACTTCACCAGTGCTGATAAATATCCGCATTTAAAACCAATTCAAAATTCAAAAACTGGGGATTGGGGACTGGGAATCAAAAAGAATTATCTCTTGTCTCCCGTGTCTCCCTCTGCCTAAGACTCATCACTCCTGCCTATCTTACCTCTACCGGGAATCAAACCCCGTCTCCCTGGCATTTGTGACAGTAACATAAAGCGGCGGAGATTTTGCAGGGTTTCGGTATCTCCCAAAAATTCTAATTGTTCCAAAGCTTCCTTAAAGCTCAACTTAGAACGGTAAAGAATGCGGAAGGCTTTTTTCAAGAGTTGTAATTCGCTGCTATCAAACCCAGAACGTTTGAGTCCTATCAGGTTGAGGGTTCTGATTTTGGCAGGATTTCCCTCCACTAGCATATAAGGTGGCACATCACGGTCAATCCGTGCCATTCCTCCTACCATTGCGTGTCTACCGATACGCACAAATTGATGTACACCTAAAACACCACTCAGTCTAGCGCGGGATTCTATATGGACGTGACCGGCTAAGGCGACGGAGTTAGCAATGACTACAGAGTCTTCAATAACACAGTTATGAGCTACGTGGACATAAGCCATGAGGAGGTTGTTATTACCAATTATCGTGGCTTCTCCTGCACCGGTAGCGCGGTTAATGGTGACGTACTCACGAATCAAATTGCGATCGCCAATCCTCACCCATGTGGGTTCGCCCACAAATTTCAGATCCTGGGGTTCCATACCAATGGCTGCACCAGTAAAAATCTGATTTCCCACCCCAATTTCACAAGGGCCTTCTAGCACTGCGTGTGCGCCAATAATAGTGTCAGCACCAACTTTAACATTTGCTCCAATCACAGCATAAGCACCGACTTGCACCGTTGGGTGTAGTTCCGAATTTGGATGAATTACAGCAGTTGGATGAATAAGCGTTTTCAAGGGTAAATCTCCAGAACTGTCTTGAGAAGCCAGTGTCTGACTTTGATAGCCAAAGTTGAGACGACTGGCGTGACTGAGTGTGTGAGTATCAGTAGAAAAATTGTCGGGCAAGTTATGTGTGAGGGTAGCGAAAGTCAAGAATTGATAAGAGGCTCTTGTGGCGATTTTTTGAAATTGCTATCCTGCTTTGAGACTTCAGGAAAAGCAGTTTACATCTGTATCTGCGCCAGCTAGGTTTTAGCTAACCAGAGAAAACATTAATTCGCCTTCAGCAGCAAGTTGACCATCAACCTCTGCACGCGCCTGCATTTTACCGAAACGACGTTGTTTGATCCATAACAGTTCCACTGTCATCACCAGTTGATCTCCTGGTACTACTTGACGGCGGAAGCGGATTTTATCGATACCAGCAAAAACAAACAGTCCCCCTTCTACCTCTGGTAATTGTGTCAAAACAATACCACCTACTTGAGCCATTGCTTCTACAATTAGCACACCTGGCATCAGTGGTCTACCTGGGAAGTGTCCTTGAAACTGTGGCTCATTGATAGTAACGTTTTTAATACCTACGGCTAGCTTACCCGGTACGTAGTCAATAATTTTATCTACAAGTAAAAATGGGTAGCGGTGGGGTAGTAAGTTCTGAATTTCTTCAGAGGTAAGAGTTGTTTTAATCTCAGGTGCATTCTCATCATGAGATGCGGGACTATTTACTTCAGACACGATTGACATTGGCAGTGCAGTTGAATTTTAATCTAGGTATTTAGTTAGTAGGATTCAGAATTTTAGATGAGAGCTAAAATTCTTTGTGCCAGCTGAATATGTAAATTATGACTGGCTTTGTACGCTAAAAAGTGAGCGCGGGGAAAATATCCCAATAAACTCAAATCCCCTACTAAATCCAAGATTTTATGACGGACTGGCTCATTTGCAAATCTTAATGGTGGATTTACCCAGCCATCAGTCCCACAAACTAGCGCATTATCCAAGCTACCACCTTTGATTAACCCAGATTTTTGTAAATGTTCAATTTGATGCGCCAATCCAAAAGTCCGCGCCGGCGCAATTTCTTCACTAAAGCTAAATCTAGATTTTTCTACGTCAGTAGCCACAGACCAACTGTGCCATTGATTACCAATTGCAGGTAAATCAAAATCAATACCGTAACTAAAGCGGGTTTCTGCTGCGGGGATAGCAGCAACAAAAGCATCGTCTTGATAAATCCAGATGGGTTCTTGAATTGTTAAAGGGTCTTTTTGCTGAGTAACTGGAACTTGTTGTGGTGTCAAACCAACTTCAGCAATACTTGTTGCCCAAATCCTAGCTGAACCATCTAAAAGCGGTACTTCTGACCCATTAATTTCAATGCGGGCGTTATCTACACCCATTCCCGCCAAAGCTGCTAATAAATGTTCTACTGTGCGAATGGATGCTTCTCCTTTACCCAACTGAGTTGAGAGGACAGTGTGATTAACTGCTGCTACTTGGGCAGGAATAATTGGCAAATCCGGCAAATCCACCCGCACAAAATAGCGTCCGCTTCCCACTTCTGCCGGTAGTACCCGCACCTTGGTACTGACACCGCTATGTAATCCTATTCCAGTTTGAGTAATTGCCGCCGCTAGTGTGTGTTCTAGCATAGGCAGAAACTCTGTATATCTTGGTTGTGATTATTCATGTGGAATTTTGGTAAGAACCCTGATTCAGCAATTCGTAATTTAGGAAAGTCAGTTTTCAACTGATAGCCTTAAGCGAACAGTATTAAGGCAAATGACACCATTAGCAAGCTACCAGAGAAAACAATAGTCACTAATGACTAATGACTACCTTAAAATCTCTCGCCAATGCCAAAATTAATCCGGCTATCGCCGTCATCGTTGATACCGTAGTCAATACGAATTGGCCCTAGAGGTGATTGCACACGTACACCCAGACCATAGCCGTAGCCAGTACCGTTTTTATTCAATACCTCAGCCGCTCTGGTGGTAGTGCCTAAGTCGCTACCCACATCAAAGAACAATGCGCCACTGACAACTGAGAATACAGGGAAGCGATATTCTACTGTTGCTTGTACATAGCTGCGGCCACTGCTTAATGTACCTTCTTCATAACCCCGAACGGAGTTACTACCACCAAGGGTAAAGGCTTCATAGGGAGGTAAATCACCAAAGACTGTACCACCTTGAATATTAAAAGCTATGGTTTCTGCACCTTTCGTAAAGCCAGTGAATTTCACTGGTAAATATTGGCTATAGCTACCCCGGAGTCTGGTGAGGAATATATTACCTGAACCGACGGGTACAGATTGGTCTACCCCAATACGTAGAAAAGAACCGCCTGTTGGTTGTAAGGGATTGTTACGGCGATCGCGCTGCGCTCCTAATTGCAGTAACAATAAATCATCTTCACCTGTGCCGGAAAAGCTCAGAGGTACGGTTGTACCAGGAACAAGGTTGCCAGCATCATCAAATACTGCCCCATCTTTTCTTAAGTTTCCGTCGGCATCGCGGGTAGAAATTCGTTGATACTGTAACCCAGCTGAAGCAGTCCATTCTGACCTTTCGTAAGGATTCGCAGACAGGGGGCGAGTAAAGGTAACACCACCACCTAAACGGGTGACACGAGGGCGGTCTTGATTGTCATCATCAGTAGGGTTACTGGGGTTAAATGTTCTAATATCGCTATCTGTACCATCAAAAATTAACGAAATGGAACGGCGACGGAAAATATTAGCTGTGTAGGAAGTCCGGTACGGATCGCCGGCAATCCAAGGATCTGTGAAGCGGAGATCAAACAGCAACTCCCGTTGACCCACCTGAACTTCTGCCCCTAGTTTCTGGTTTCTGCCACCCAGGTTTTGCTGCTGATAACTAACTGTACCGAAAAGTCCACTAGCAGAACTAATACCAGCCCCAGCTGCAATTGAACCACTGCTGCGCTCAACAACGTTCACGACTACATCTACTTGACTCGGATCAGTACCAGGGTCAAGGGAGACATTAACATCTTCAAATAATCCTGTACCAAATACCCGTTGTAGGTCTTTCTGGACAATATTGCGGTTAAATACTTGTCCTGGCTTTAGTTCCAATTCCCGCGTAATCACATATTCCCTGGTTCGACCCCGAATTGGTTGCCCTTTCTCGTCAGTTTCTTGTCCTTCTTTATTACGGAATCGAACTTTAATGTTCTGTACCACCCCTTCGGCTACTTGGAGGGTGACAACTCCACTTTCTGAGACTTGTGGCGCACCAATGACGTTAGCTAAGACGTAACCTCTGTCTTGATACTGCTTGGTTAATTGCTTGATGCCTTCTTGTAAGTCCCGCAAGTTGAGGATTTTGCCATACTGCTCACGAAATATTTCATCGGTAGTATTAGGGGGTAGGACAGAGGGAATTTGAGTGCCGGGATTGGCTTGTATTTCTACCTTGGTTAAGACAGGGTTGGGTTGAACAACAAAACTGACCCTGACACCTAGGGGTGTGTCTTCTGGTGCTGCTTGAACGTTGGAAAAGAAGCCAGTACCAAAGATAGCGTTAATATCTTCTTGCAGTTGAGCGCGGGTTGTTGTTCGCCCTGGTTGGGTACGAATAACGTTATAAACTTGGGCTTCTAATTCTGGGGTTAGTTGACCTGTTTGAGCTTTAACTAGTACTTCTGATACCAACACACGGGGTTCAGTGGTTTCTGGCGTGTTGTTGGGAGTATTGAAATTCTCTGGAGTGGGGGTAGTAGGAGTAGTTTCTGGTGCTGGTGTTGCTGGCTCAATGCTGGGGGTAGTAGGAGTAGTTTCTGGTGTTTGTACCAGTTGGTTTGCAGTTCCCCTCTGGCTCACTACTTCTTGTGTCGTTGATGCTGCTGTTGATGGGGATGGAGAAATGACAATAGGGGATTTCTCTGCTGATTTCTTTGGCTTTGAATCTACGATAACAACATCAGCTGATGGGGTTTTGTCAACAGATGAAAGCTGAATATTGGCAAATGAAGTAGGTTTTGGAGCAGTATGTTTGGTAATTATAGATACTTCTTTTGATACTTCTAAAGTAGGTACGATGACCTCTTTTGTTGCTGTTGCTGCCGACTTTGTTGATTTATTGACAGATGATAAAGCCGTAGGGGCGGAGATTTCAGGGGCGGGAATTTCTGTCAGTGTCTTAACTTCGGTGAAGTTCGGCTGCTGTTCTGGTGAAATTTCACCCTGTTCTGGCTGCTGACTGGTCACTGGAAAAACTTCTGTGGCCTGCTCTACACTGTTAAGAGTTTGTGCATTTGCACTCAAAGAGCCACTTAAGGGTGCTGTAATTGCTACAGCTGCCACAAATACTGGAGATAAACGCATTTTATTTAGATTCCTCTTCACATCCACACACCATCACAAGGGAATTTTAAGTGCTGAGTTGTGAGTGCTGAGTTATGAGTGGAATACTCACTCGGAACTCGGAACTCGGAACTCTTAACTTGTAACTCGTAACTATCAAAGCACTTTTAAATCAGGACTATTCATTTTTGAGTTGCCACAGCTTGTAATACTCGTTGTAAAACCTCCTGATACGCATCTTCTACATTCCCTAGGTCTTTGCGGAAACGGTCTTTGTCCATAACGCGGCGATTAGGGTCTGCTTCTGTTATGTTCCACAAACGGCAGGTGTCGGGACTAATTTCATCTGCTAAAAGTAGATTTCCTTGTGAGTCAACACCAAATTCTAGTTTGAAGTCAACTAGGGTAATACCGCAACGTGACCAGAATTCCTGGAGAAACTGATTAATTTCCAATGCTAGATGAGTAATTGCATCGACTTGTTCCGGTGTTGCTAGTTCTAGCAGTAAAAGGCGATCGCGTGTCAATAGCGGATCTCCTAATTGATCGTTTTTATAATAAAACTCTACTAGGGGCTGTTTTAATAATGTACCCAGTTCTAAGCCTGTTTGTTGACACAAACTACCAGCCGCAATATTACGGATAACCACTTCCAAAGGTATTATTCTCACTGCCTTTACCCGCATTTGATGGGGAGCAGGACTATCAATAAAGTGTGTTTTAATACCAGATGCTTCCAACTGTTGAAAAAGCTGAGTAGAAATGCTACAGTTTATCTTCCCTTTGCCAAGGATGCTACCTCGCTTTTGGGCATTAAATGCTGTAGCATCGTCCTTAAAGTCAGCTAACAGGACTTCCGGATCATCAGTTGTATAGAGAATTTTTGCTTTGCCTTCGTATAGCTTGGAATGAACAGACATGGCAGGAGGTGAGGTTTTAGACGATAGACAGCTTTTGTCCTTTCGGGCTTCACCATTTTATCTTTAGTTATTGAAGATTAGCTATTAGTCTGCAATCTGTATATTCAGAATTGGTTTTGAGTATGAAAACTTATCTATCTACAATATAAAGTCAGTCACTCACTCAGTAGAGAGTGTCAGCAAGTGAATATCTGACCTACAGTAGAAGATCATTGCTTGTTATCTATGATATTTTCTGGGTAAAGTTAATTTTTTAACAAACGGACTAAAAATATTTTCAGAGTTTAGTGTCACAGTATATATTAATACTTGTATTTTTGTATCAAGAAAGAAGTATTGCATAACAATTTTATAAATGATCAAATAAAATCAAAACAACTCATTGATGTTTAAGGAGCGTCTACTACCCAAGATCATAAATAGCAATGAGTGCGTTTGTTACCCTTGCTTAGACAACATCTCCATGACAATCAGTTTGTTTTGCATAATTGCAAATAAAACTGGTGTCAATATCTCAACAGCCCAAAAACATTTTAAAACCAACACAATATTTTTCATAAGAAGAAAAATACATCAACACTAATTGATAGTAGCAGTACCGAAAATTCCCTAAATTAAAGGTAAATAGGCTATTAGCGATTCAGCTTCCAAAATAAAAACAAGAAAGGAGTTGAATAAATGGAGCAAAAAATAGTGTCTAAAGAAAACTTTCTCTATCCTCGTGGTCGTTATTATGGTCAAGTGAAGCCAGAGAACTTAGTTTTCAATGCCAATCTCCAAGAATTTGCTCAAAAGATAAGTTATATATGTAACTTAGAAACGGCTGGAAAATTGAAACCAGAAGAAGCATACGAACAGATTAAAGCATTGTGGAAAAACTTAAAGCGGACAAAAAAACAACTACAAATTGGTGAAGATCCATTTCAGAATGGAGATGAGAACACTGAAGGGTAGGGGACAGGGGACTAGGAATTTTAGATTTTGCGGAAAGTTCTGTAGGCGGGTTTCCCAACCTAGGAACGCCACTTGCTACAAGCCGGGAAACCCGTCCAACGCAGTGGCTCAACTTTTCAAGACGGATTTTGGATTGAATAATCTAAAATCCACTCATTGCAAATCCACTCATTGAAAGACAGGGGACAGGGGACAGGGGACAAGCCCAATGCCCAATCATGACTATTTCACGGTCATTGTCCACACTCCATCCCAGTCTTCTGGCGGTGGTGTTTGTTGGTAATTATGGGCGCGTTCTAGGTGAATATTCACACCTTGGTCTGTGGGGCGAATTTTTTTGGCGGCTGCAAAAGAAGCGATCGCCTGGGTAAAATTATGAGATAAATAAGCTGCACGGCCTGTATGGTAGTGAAACAAAAACTCCTGAGTGGTAGCATCTAAAGGAGTAGTGCGATCGCTAATTAACTCATAGATATTTACGGCTTGGTGTTTGCCTTTAACTCGGATTTTATCTAATTGGCGTACCCAAATGCGATCGCTGCATAATTGGTAAGTAAATTCGCTCAGAATAATGTCACAACCATATTCTTTTGTGACTGTTTCCAAGCGCGAACTTAAATTTACACCATCCCCAATCACTGTATAATCCATACGTTTTTGAGAACCGATATTTCCTGAGACTACTTCCCCGGAACTAATACCGATACCAATATGAATTTCAGGCTGCGCCTGGATAATGCGGCGTTGGTTAAATTCCTCCAAGCGTCGGCGCATATCTAAAGCTGATTGTACTGCTCGCCAAGCATGGTTTTCTGTGAGTGGTAAAGGTGCGCCAAATACTGCCATTAAGGCATCGCCAATAAATTTGTCGAGAGTACCATCGTAGTTAAAAACTGCTTCCACCATTGTTTCAAAATACTGATTTAGCAGTGAAACCACCTCTGCTGCACCGAGGTTTTCTGTGAGCGTGGTGTAACCTCGAATGTCCGAAAATAAGATGGTCACTTCCTTTCGTTCACCCACCATTAAAGCATCTTCCCCAGCAGCCAATACTTGTTCTGCTACGTGGGGTGTCAGGTAGCGATACATGGTAGTTTTTAAGCGTTTTTCTCGACTGATATCTTCTAAAACTACCAAACCGCCTCTAACACCACCTTCTGGGTTAGTTAGGGGATTCACCGTCAGATTAATACTACGGTCTAGAATTTTTACCTGTTCAGTCGTTAAAAACTTCGATTGGGGGGTGAGGGGTAAATTCCAGGTGAGAAAAATATTAGGGTTACTGCGATCGCGTATTGTCAAAATAGAATACTGTGTTTCGTTCGTCAGAATCCCCTCAGCACTTTGTAATTGATAAATCCCCACTGTCAAACTTTGTTCTGGTACGTAATGTTTAGCACCAGTTTTTAAACTATCTTCTAAACGCATTTGTAAATTTTCAACTGGTACAATCTCCCAAACGAGACGACCAATTAAATTGTGTTCCCACAGAAGTTTATTGCTTTTATTATTGGCTTCCCCTAAAGGACAACCCAATAATCCCAAAGCTGCATCATTAATAGTGACTATCTGACCAGCCATATCTGTGGAAATCACAGCATCTGATAAACTTTGTAAAATATCTTTTTGGTACTGTTTTTCTAGCAGGACATTTTCAAATAAGCGAGCATTTTCTAAAGCAACTCCCGCTTGAATATTAAAAGCCCGCATAAACTCTTCATCAGATGCGGTAAAACTACCTTGTTGTTTATTAATTAACTGCGTTACCCCAATTAATTCATTTGCCGAATTAAATACGGGCAAACATAGAATATTCCGCGTTACATAACCAGTTCTTCTATCTGTTGAAGGGTCAAAACGAGGGTCTTTATAAGCATCAGGAATATTGAGTGCTTGTCCTGTTGATGCCACATAACCAGCAATACCACGGTTAGCAGATATCCGAATTTCCATTGCATTTGTAGTCTCGGCGGCGGCGGCTACCTTTGTCCACAGTTCCCCCATTTCTTTGCGATATAAAAACAGGGTACTACGGTCTGCTTGCATTAAAATCCGGGCTTGTTCCATGACTATTTGCAACGTAGCTTCTAGGTCTAAACTTTGCCCTAGGGTTTGAGTTGCCCGTAAAAGCGCAGTTGCTCCTCGTTGATTGCGAGCTGCTACATAAAAAGACTGGCAAGTTTCTAAGATAATGCCAATCGAAGCTGCAAAATCTCGGAAATGTCCTTCATCTTCCTGATTAAAAGGTGTCTCTCCAGTTTTATTTGCTAGTTGTACTACTGCAACTACCTGGTTTTTGCTACTAACAACAGGCATACATAAAATATTGCGAATTTCATAGCCCATTTGTTTTTCTAGGTCTGGACTAAATAGAGGATGAGTAATAGTTTCACCAATATTCAAATATTGACCTGTACTAGCAACATGACCAGGAATACCAAAAGTAATGGGAGTACGAATTTCTAAAAATCTCTGTCCATTATCTTGAGGAACTTTTGACCACAATTGACTTTTATCATAGTCAACTAAAAAAATAGCTGTATGTTCTGCTTGGAGAATTTGACCGATTTTGAGTGTGATTGCTTCTAAGACTTTCTCCAACATATTTTCTAGAGCTTCATTATTAATTAATTCAATAGCTCTCAGAAATTGCTGAAATTCGGCAGTAATAAAGTCTAACAAACAAACAAATTCATTAACAGAAAGGTCTTTGACCCGCCGCAATAAAGCGTGGGTGCGATTAACTTGAGTTAATTCTGTTAATGTAGCCAAGACGCTACCAGGATTAGGAAGAGTCAAGTCGCTTCGCTCCAATTAAAAATTAAAAATTAAAAATTAAAGACAATTAGTGGGAGCTTGTAGCTTGCTTGCCGTAGGCTACTCACCACTAATTGTTCCCTGCGGGACGCTACGCGTTCGCGTAGCGTCCCATAGAAAAGACCGCTAAATCATTCCAAGCTATCCGTAAGCAGCGCGCTGAGTGAAAATCTCACTACCTATTTCCTAGTCCCCAGTCCCCAGCCTTTCAATGAGTGGATTTGCAATGAATGGATTTTAGATTACTCAATCCAAAATCTAAAATCTAAAATTCCTAGTCCCTATTCCCTAGTCCCTGTCACCTGTAACCTGTCCCCTGTCACCTTTCCATACAGTATTTTGTGATAATAATCTTGTAGCTGATGGGTAGCAGATGCCCAGCCCCACTTTTCTGCTTCTCGACGCGCATTTTGACGGATGATGTCCCGTTCCTGTTTATTTTCTAAAAGCCTAACAGTTGCGTCAATAGCATCTTGAATATCGGCTTGGGGATTAAACAGATATCCATTGACCCCATCTGTGACAATATCAGGAATACCTCCAGAACGAGCGGCTACCACTGGACAACCAGCCGCCATTGCTTCTAGTAGGACTAAGCCTAATGTCTCTGTGCGGGAAGGAAAGATGAAAGCATCAGCACTAGCAAAGGCTGATCCTAACTCGCGCCCCATGAGATAGCCAACAAAATAAGTATTTGTACCTGCAAAATGTTTTTCTAGTGTTTGGCGATGGGGGCCGTCTCCTACTAGTGCCAATCGTGCTTGAGGAATAGCTTCTAATATGGGTTTGATGCGCTCAATCTCTTTTTCGGCAGAAAGACGACCTACGTACAATAATAAGGGGCTTTCTGGGTGATTTTGCGTTAAGCGATCGCGCATTTCTAAACTAGCTAAATCAGGGTGAAATAGTTCTGTATCTACTCCCCGTTGCCACAAATCTACCCTTTCGATGCCATGTCCTGAGAGTTCTGCCATCATGGCTGTAGAAGTACAAAGATTCAAGGCGGCTTGATTATGCGCCCCTTTCAGCAGTTCCCAAAGTACCCCTTCTAGCATTCCTAAGCCATAATGCTGAAGATATTGGGGTAAATGTGTGTGATAAGAAGCTACTAAGGGTAGTTTCAGGACTTTACTATAAAAAATCCCGGATAGTCCTAAAACTGCGGGATTTACAACATGAATGATATCTGGCTGGAACTGTTCTAGGGTATAACCAATAGCTGGGCGAGGGAGTGACATTTTCAACTCTGGATACAGAGGTAAAGGAAAGCCACTCACACCGTACACTTTTGCTCCTTTATGTTCAGTAATGCCACCATCAGGGGCAATTACTAAAACTTGATTTCCATGACGTTGTAAATAGTCAACAGTATGACGCAGGCGTGTCACAATACCGTCAACCTTGGGTAGAAAGGTTTCGGTGAATAAGGCAATTCTCATACAAAACTATCTATGTGAAAAAAGGGGTTTAGGGGTGTGCGGGTATAGGATTATGGGTGATGAAAACCCTTACACCCTTACACCCTTAATTCCCCCAGAAAACGAGAAAGCTTTTTGTGCTAGTACAGAACGGCGTCAAGAAACAACCATTCAAAAGCTCTAAAAACCTTATGCTGTCATCATTTTGACTTTTGACTTTTGCGTAGCGGTGCTAGTGCTTTTTTAATTTCTATGCCAAGAGACTTTAGGTAAAATCTGCTTGTTATCAACTCGTTTTTGATATTTGACGGCAAAGTTTAGCAGAGAATCAAGTAGAGAATCAGAGAGATAGTGAGGTTGTAGCCCTAAATCAAGTAGTTTAGTGTTTATAGCGTTGAAGTAATGTTCTTCTTTTTCGACTCTAGGATTGTCTAAGTTGCTGATTTCTACATTTAATCCCAAAGCATTGCCGGCTTTTTTCACCATTAATGCCAAGTCACCGATGCTAAATAGTTCGGTAAATTGGTTAAATACGCGAAATTCACCAGCTTGGGCAGGATTGGCGATCGCAATTTCCATACATCGTACCGTATCCCGAATATCCAAAAAGCCGCGAGTTTGTCCACCTTTACCGTAAACGGTGAGGGGATGACCTATCGCCGCTTGAATACAGAATCGGTTTAACGCTGTACCAAACACACCATCGTAATCTAGTCGGTTAATCAACAGTTCGTCCATCCCCGTTTCTTCGGTGAGGACACCATAAACCACGCCTTGGTTTAAGTCTGTGGCGCGTAAACCCCAAATCCGGCAAGCAAAGTGAATATTGTGGCTATCATGAACTTTGCTCAGGTGATACATTGACCCAGGCTGTTTAGGATAAGGTAGGGTATCCTTACGCCCATTGTGTTCAATGGTGATAAAACCTTCCTCAATGTCAATGTTGGGTGTGCCGTATTCACCCATTGTGCCTAACTTCACCAAATGACAGTCTGGGAAGTCTTCTTTCATTGCATATAGCAGGTTTAACGTACCAACCACATTATTGACCTGAGTGAGAACTGCGTGTTCTCGGTCAATCATCGAAAACGGTGCGGAACGTTGTTCACCAAAATGCACGATCGCATTTGGCTCAAATTTATGCAACGTTTTCTGAAGAAATTCGTAGTTAGTAATGTCGCCAACGAACAAGTCAATGGATTTACCAGTTAAATCTTGCCAGCGTTGGAGGCGTTGCTGAATAGGTGCAATCGGCGTGAGGGTTTCCAAACCTAGTTCGTTATCCCAATGCCGTCTCACCAAACTATCTAATATTCCAACTTCATAACCGCGATTGGAAAGATAAAGTGCGGTTGCCCAACCGCAATATCCATCGCCACCAATAACTAGGACTTTCATTTTCACCAGTTTTTACTCGCTGATAGCTTAATCTATCAGGTTTGGGTACCCCCTCACTCATCATTCTGAAAGATGTAGGGAAAAGAGATTAGGGAAAGAAGAAATCTGATAGTCGTATTCGATGCCGGAATCGAGTAATTTAATTTTTACCACACTCAGCACTCAGCACTCGGAACTCAGCACTTTTCATCTTCCCTTGCTTCGCTACTGAGGAATCCGATATTGTTGGGCTATGTAGTAAAACAAGGGATAGTAATTTTTAAATTCTTGACTGGGAGCGCGTCCTTGCCAATTGTATTGCACCTGATTTTGTGCCAGTGTTAGCGTCATTGCACTAACAGCACTATCCACTTCTACCTCTAATATTCCCGTTAAACCTTGAGTCGTTTGAAAGTTAGGTTTTTGTGTGGCTATAGACTCTAGTATTTGATTACTCGCCCAGGCTCGAATTTCTACAGAGTTGTTTTTGGGTGAGGCGAAAACAATGCCATCGGCGTTCGTCGGTGTTGCTAGAGTCTTCCAGTTGCTGGGATAGGGAAACTCAAAGCCATAGCGTGAATTTTTATATGTTTTCCAGGTACTATTTGTGACATCCAAGCTGGGAGTAAAACAGCCGTACAGGATCAACAATAAAGCGATCGCTGCATTCCTCTGGGTAGCTTTAGTATAAAAAATTCGTTGAAATCCCAGAGCTTTTGCTGCCAAAGTAGACATGATTCTACCTGGTTTAAAAGCTAGAAGTAATTGTATATAAAGGATTTTAGAGATAAATTTAATCATTTGTCTCTACTTGGATCTGATTAATAGTTTAGTTGCTTAGATAACTTAGGTTAGTCACAATCTTTGTCACAAACAAGGGTAAATTGTAAAGAAAAGTAACAAAATAGACGTTAAAACGTTTTGACGTCTTGACAACAAAGAGAACAGCCGATAACGTGATATACATACCCGGGTAAGACCACTAAATAGTTATATGCAAACTAAGCAAAAGGTTACGTTGTATTTATCGGCAGAACTGCACAAAAAGCTGAAGATTCGGTCAGCAATCGATTCCGAGCGAATGTCAGAACTAGCTGAACGTGCCATTTTTTTCTACCTAACTAACTCAGATATAGTTGATGAAGTTGAAGCTTCTGCTTACGGAAGGACGCATAAAGTTTATTCTTGTCCCAATTGTGAAAGTTCACTGGTATTAAAAGATGGGGAATTAGTTGGTTTAGGAAGTCAGCCAGGGGTAATTGGCCAAGATCATCTTTCTCTTGATGAGATGGCACAAGCAGAAACCCATCCCAAGGGTGAGGAAGAATTAGTTCCTTGCTAGGTAGGAATTAGATAAGTAATTCATAATTTCGGTTGTTGTCATCAACAAAACGATGTCTTTACTGTACTAGGGTCTCCAGAAGGTCGATTTATGAAAGAAGAGCTCAATATTCTCATTCAAGCTCAATACCCACTAATCTACCTTGTGACCTCCGAGGAAGAAAGGGCAGAGCTAGCAATTTCCACAATTGCGCAAATGTTAAGACCCCAACGCCGAGTGTACGTGTGGACAGTAACTCATGGCATCGTGGAGTATGGTCAACCCCGGAGTGTAAGCCAACACAACACCGTTTCCCCAGAGGCGGCGATCGACTGGATCATCCGGCAGAAAGAACCTGGTATATTTATTCTTAAAGATTTACATCCATTTATTGATGCTCCCGCAACCACAAGGTCATTACGTGATGCGATCGCCAGCTTCAAGGGTATGCAAAAGAACATCATTTTGATGTCACCTATGCAACAAGTACCCATCGAACTGGAAAAGGAAGTTGTGGTTTTAGACTTTCAACTACCCGATATGTCAGAGTTAAATAAAGTATTAACTCAACATCTCGAACAGCATCGCGGACGACGCTTGACGACAGAAGCACGCGAAAAACTTCTCAGGGCTGCTTTGGGCTTAACTAAAGATGAATCTGAGAAAGTCTATCGTAAGGCGCAAGTCACCACAGGGCGGCTGACAGAAGAAGAAGTAGATATAGTTCTATCTGAGAAAAAGCAACTAATTCGACGCAATGGTATCTTAGAATACATCGAAGAAGATGCAACCATCGATGCTGTAGGTGGCTTAGAAGAGTTAAAGAAATGGCTCAAACAACGCTCTAACGCCTTTACGGAAAGAGCCAGAGAATATGGTTTACCCCAACCAAAAGGGATGTTAATTCTAGGTGTTCCTGGTTGTGGTAAGTCATTAATTGCTAAAACAACGTCCCGCCTTTGGGGTTTACCACTGTTGCGTTTGGATATGGGTCGAGTTTACGACGGCTCAATGGTGGGACGAAGTGAGGCCAACCTGCGGAACGCTCTCAAAACAGCAGAATCCATCTCCCCGGCGATTCTGTTTATCGACGAGTTAGATAAATCCTTTGCTGGAAGTTCCGGTTCTGGTGATTCTGACGGTGGTACATCTAGCAGAATATTTGGGTCTTTCCTCACATGGATGCAAGAGAAGAAATCCCCAGTGTTTGTGATGGCTACAGCCAACCGTGTAGAACGCTTACCTGGAGAATTTTTGAGGAAAGGTCGTTTTGATGAAATTTTCTTTGTGGATCTGCCCACACCTGAAGAACGGTGTGATATCTACAAGATACACCTCAACAAACGTCGTGAAGACATCACCCGCTTCGACTTGGAACAACTAGCCAAGATGTCTGATGGTTTTTCTGGGGCAGAAATTGAACAAGCGTTAATTGCGGCAATGTACGAAGCTTTTGCCCAAGACCGCGAGTTCACCCAACTAGATATTATTGCTGCGCTCAAAGCAACTTTGCCACTGTCTCGCACGATGCAAGAACAAGTCACAGCCCTGAGAGATTGGGCTAGACAGCGAGCCAGACCAGCCGCAGCCTCCGTTGCTGAATATCAGCGAATGGAGTTTTAAAAGCTTTCCCTTGCTAACCCAGGGGGAAAGGCTAGCCAACCCGCTAGCAGTTACGAAAAAAGCCGCACCCCAATAATCGCGGCTCTCTAAAAACAAACCGTTGTCCTAACTTCTCACTCTTCTCATTGGAGGAAACCCAAATGTCTCATTTTAGCACTCTTCGCACCAAAATCACCGATGCCGAAATCCTCAAAGCTTCCTTGCGCGACCTAGGTATCAGCGTAAAAACAGAAGCTGATGTACGCGGTTATAACGGTCAGCGTCTTCGTTCCGACATCGTTGCAGTATTGGAAGGCGAATATGACTTGGGCTGGTCTCGCAACAGCGATGGTTCTTTTGACCTAATCGCTGACCTGTGGGGTGTTGCTAAGAAGCACAACCAAACCGAGTTGATCAACTCCATTAACCAAAAATACGCAGTTAACAAAACCTTGGCTGAAGTAAAACAGCGCGGTTTGCAAAACGCCAACGTGAAATTAGTATTGCAATAACAATTTCTCTGCGCGTTCCCAAAGCTGATCGGGTTAACCAATTCATAGCGGTTAGCCCGCTTTTTTTATGTTTGGTTTATTATCAGCCTCTAAGCTAACATAGGAAGTCTTTAGGCAGGTGCAAGTAGTTGGAAGTCACCTAAACGTAACAACTCGCTGACAAAGGGAGAACGTTCGCAATTGGTAAATCCTAATTTTAAATAGCTGCTTTTAAATTCATTAAATCCTGGTCTACTGTTCAGAATAATATAAGGGTTGAAAAATATTTTGGAATTTCCTCCATACACAACATAATCGTAACCAAAGCAATCAGATTCCTCATATCCATAAGGGATAAAGCGACTGATCAAAAGATAAATCCTGTCTTTTTTATATGGTAATAGTTCATAAAGGTGAGAATAACCTGCTATTTCATAATCTTTGTAAGCCCCAGATGCTATTAAGAAAATAGGACGCTGTTCTTCAATAGCTCTGCTAATTAGAGGTAATCTACTAGAGTTAATTGTCAGTTCATCTCCATCTCGTGCCTCAAAATGTGTACAATAGCCTGCTTCTCTAGCTTTATGAATTTGAATATAAGTTGGGCCAGGGAGCATCCCACTTTTTAAAATGCCCAAAGAGAAAAATAATTCCAGTAGACGAGCCTTACTGTATATATCGTCTAGCTCTATTTTATTTTGAAAAATAATAAAAACTGGGATGCACCCGTTGGGCCATGTACTGTTGTAAATTTTGCTTGATTTGGTATAGGTGTGTCGTTGATAGGGGGTTTGTAGTGATGAATAGCTTGCTTTTCTAACTTCCTGAGAGTCTCCGTTAAATCTGAGATGGTAGCTAAAAAATCCTCTGGGACAACGCGGTAGCGTATCACAGCATTTTCCATTCCCTCAAACTGTCCTTGGCGATGATGGTTTATGTGACGGCTTTTTAAATTACGTGAAAGACCGACGTACATAACTGGAGATGAGCTATTACCTATATAGTAAATGCCTGGTTTTGCTGGTAGTTCTTGACGTTGAATATAGGGTAAAACTGGCATTGTCTTATAATTGAGATTCAACTTCATAATCTCTATTTTTACCTAGCAATGAAATTTAGCTACTAGGTTAGTTTGCCCATAATTTAACGTGAGTTCGACAGAACTAAAAAAACGAGAGTTCGGCGAATTTAAAACATTCTTTACACCACACCAGCTTGAAAAATTTGGGTTGGGGTGAGATTTAATTCAGGGAACGTTTGGGAGATAATGCGATCGCTATTTTGAAACTTACTGATTTGATATTCTCCATCCACTAAGTTACAGACAGAGATTGTTCGTTGTTTGGGGTTGCCGATAAAATTGCGTCCACCCAACGCAGCATAGTCTATAATCCAATATTCAGGGATACCCATCTCTTCATAATCAGCATATTTTAAGTAGTAATCGTCCCGCCAGTTAGTTGATACGACCTCAATTATCAAAGGTATTGATGCACCTAAGCTAACGATAGATTCTTTTTTCCATAATGTTTCATTGATGAGATTTGCCTGATTTAGCACCAACACATCAGGAAAATAACCAGAGTCTTTTTCCAGAGGTCTAACTATAGCTTGGTTGGCGATAATATAGAGGAGGTTTAATCGGTCAAATTCAACCGTGACTTTTCTGGCTATAAAACCCTTTACTTCCTCATGTTCCCCTATTGGTTGTGCCATCTCAACAATGCTTCCATTATGTAATTCGTAGCGTACCGCAGTATTTTCGGGTAGCCAATCGACAAATTCCTCAAATGTTACTGGCTTGGGTATGGCTTGAGTCATAGCTGTTGGAGAATTACTGCTTTGAAAATATTATCTCTAATCTAGGGGACTGCGGACGGCTTCTCCACTAAGGTAAGACTATTTACCCACTAGGTTAGTTTGCCTAGAATATAAGGTTCAGATTTACATACTTTTGAATTTCTTCAGGAGTAAAAGTGAGTTTACGTTTTATCAGTTGTAGTAACGCTAATGTTGTAAGCACTACCACCAAGCTTCTTTTGAATGAAATTGAGGAGTTCGGCTTGGTGTTGACGCAACCATTCAGGATTATTACCTGGATATAATTCTATGCTGTAAGTGTAAGTAAGCACCTCCCAACTTACTTTATAAACTGCTTTGCAATGGTAAAACATATTAACTAATCTTGTGATAATTATTGTGGCACTCTGACCTGTATATGATGGTGAGAAATCAAGTTTTTTGGGTACGCTTAATTTGGTTTGTTTACACAAAAAACTAATTTCATGATTGCCCTTAATTCCATTGCAAATATCACACAATGTCTGTGAATTTTCTATAGTTGTTTCACCTCCCATAGAAAACGGTTTAATATGATCGATTTGTAATTTACCTTTGCTATTGACTCCACAACACAGGCAAACATAGCCGTCTCTTTCCTTAACTTTTATTTTTTCTTCTTCGGTTAATTCTCTGAATGGGGGTGTCACAGGAGGAGTAATAATTTCAGGTTCTCTCTTACCACGAAAAATAATGTTTCTGATTGCTGCGTCAACTGCTGTATCGAATCTCTGCAAAGTTTTATAGAAAGTTTTCCATAATATGCCAGGTTTTGCAAATTCTTCCTTGAGATATTCGTATTTTTGATAAGCTGAAAAATTCATAACTTTTTCTGCCATTTTATCTAAGTCATAAATTTCTCTTTCTTCAAATGAATGATATGGGGGTAAAGATTCATTTTGAGCAATGTGGCGTACAATTTTAATTAAATCAGACTGAAGTTTTTGTCCAATATCATCAAATTTACGGTCAAAATATTTATCTATCCATTGTTCAACTTGAGGCTGCATCCATTGATCATCAAGATATTCTTTAGACCATTCATCTAGCAACTTTGTGGAGAGAATAAATTTCAGAAAAGCATCAAATTTTTCTTTCGTATGTTCATATACCATGACAAACTCAGTAAATGCTTCCATTGAGTCATACTGATCTTCAGGGTCAGCATATTCAATTTCAGTTTTATACCATCCAATAGGACATATCTTCTTATATTCTATTGGATATTCTCCACCCCTCTCAATTGACTTCGATAATTCTTCAATTAAACGAATTGATATATATTCCAGTGGATAAAACCCTTTTACAGAGACTTTTACTGAATCCTGAGTATCGCCATCTTTTGGGTTAACCCAATCAACTAAACGTTTCCAATCATCGAAAAATAACACAACATTCGCCTCACTACTACCTCCTACTTTTTTTCCTCGTAATGCTCTGCCAATCATTTGAGTCATTAAGATAGAGCTTGTTGTTTGACGAGTGATAAACACAGTCTGAACATTAGGAACATCAGCACCTTCTGTTAACATTCGTACATTGATTAAAACATCTAGTTTCCCATCTTTGAATGCAGTTAAAATTCTTTTATTATCATCCTGAGTACGTTTATTCCGTGCTTCGGCTGAACCAGGATCAGCATCTATATGTGAATAGATGGCATCGGCTCGAATACCTTGTTCAATAAGTTTATCTTTTATGTAAACGCATTGAAACCAACGGTCAGCAAAAATAATAGTTTTGCCATAATTTTCCTTATTTTTTACATAAGTATCTACCAGAAAATTGTTTCTATCTCGATCAGATGCAAGTTTTTCAATAATGTGTTCTGGCAGGTCTTTATGTTGCTTAACTAATCGGTTATATAGAGTGTCATCTACTTCCCATTCTTTACCAGTTGATACTTCAATATAATGAGGTTTAGCTAAAATCTCTTGTAATATTAAACTTTCTTTATTGGCTTCATAAATAATTTTATTTTCAAAAATTTTCCACAGCCAACCCCTTATAGCATTATCATTATGAGTTGGTGTAGCTGTTAGACCGAGAAGATTTAAGTCTGGGCATAATAATCGCAGCCCTAAAGCAGAATCTTTTTCACCAATTAATAAGTTTCTGCAACCATAAGCTGGTGCATGGTGAGCTTCATCAACCACCACAAAAAGTCCTGTCTGTCTACAAAAATCTATAAATTTTCTAAAAGCTGTCTCACGCTTTTTACCAGTTTGGTCTTCACCGTCAGTATGTAAATTCTTGATCGCTGTTTGAATTGTCATGATGACAATATCATCAGTTAGTTTTATCGATGATGCCTTGGCATGAGAAGGATTGCTAGAAACGCACCGAATATTTAATATTTTTTTTGACTCTGGAATATCTCTGGCACTTTTTTTGAAGGTCTCGAATGCTTGATCTAATAAGTAAAATGACGGAGCTAACCAGAGTATTTTATTATTTTTCGGAATCACATGATCAGACAACCATCTCACAGCCGTAAATGTCTTACCTGCACCTGTGGGTAGGACTAAAATTCCACTACCCGGTTTTTCACTGCCAAATTTAAAGGTTTTACTAAGAGATTCAAATGCCTCAACTTGGTGCTGGAAGGGTATTTTGGAAGAAAAATTACCATCTCTTACTTGATCTAGATTGATAGATGCGTACATTATGGTACTCCCCTATTTAGCTATTTTCCTAGTGATACGAAATTTGATCACTAAGTTAGTCTGCCCATAATGTATGATTCAATCTCCAATGCTTGGAAATTTATCCTCTACCAAACTGGACTTAAATCTAAAACAAAGCCAGGTAATAAAGGATCACCAGGAAGGGTCTGAGGATTATTTAATATCTCAACTTGAATATTCGGACGATAAATAAAAACTTGGCGTTGTTTTCTATCAATTAACCAACCAAGTTGCGTACCGTTATCTATATATTCTTGCATCTTGTCTTGCAAAATTCTTAAATTATCAGTTTCAGAACGTAATTCAATCACAAACTCAGGACAAATTGGTGCAAATTTCTTTCGCAATTCTAATGGTATGGCTTCCCAGCGAGTGCGTTTTATCCAAGCTGCATCAGGAGAACGTAATGCGCCATTTGGCACAGTAAACCCACCACTAGAACCAAAACCTACTCCTGTACTATCTTGCTTTGTCCAAATACCTAACTGAACAATCAAGTCAAAGTTACGTTGGTCAGTTTCAGACCCAATTGGGGGCATAATTATTAATTCTCCAATAGCATTGCGTTCGATATTTAAATCGTGATTGAGTTGACAAAATTCATAAAATTGGTCGTCACTCATGGCGATCGCACTCGGCAATTGCAATACTATTGGTATAATCTCGGTAATGCTGGGTAAGCTTGTAGTCATAATTTTTTAGTCATGCTTGACTTAATTTTACTTAAAGATTAAGTTCCCAACATTTGCAAGTTATGCAAGGTAGAATAAAGTCCTCCTGATTTTAATAGTTCCTCATGGCTACCTTGTTCGATTAATTCGCCTCGCTTCAAGACAAAAATTCGATCCACATTGCGAATTGTAGATAAGCGGTGAGCAATAATAATTGCAGTTCGTCCGATTAACAACTCGTTTAGAGCTTCTTGAACTAAAGCTTCTGTACCAACATCTAGACTAGCGGTGGCTTCATCTAAAACGAGAATTTGGGGGTTACGAATAGCTGCACGAGCAAAGGCTAAAAGTTGCTTTTGTCCACTAGATAGATTTGTTCCCCGTTCTCGCAGTTGGGTATTATAACTTGCGGGTAATTGTGTAATAAATTCGGCAATATTTGTTTTTTCAGCAGCCGCTTGGATTTCTTCAAATGTATAGTAATCACCCAATGTAATGTTACTTTTAACATCACCAGCAAACAGAAAGCCTTCTTGTAAAATTACTGCCATGTAACGACGCAGTTCTGCTTGGGGTAACTCCCGAATATCTACACCATCTACAAGAATGCGTCCTTGGGTGGGTTCATAGAGACGACACAACAGCCGAATAATAGAACTTTTTCCTGCACCTGTCGGCCCTACTAGTGCAACTTTTTCGCCGGGATGAATGACAAAATCTAAATCTCTAATGACATAATCATCGTCTTTGTAGGCAAACCAAACGTGTTCAAACCGGATTTCTCCCAAGGTTGGTTTAGGTTTGGTGTCTTCTGATTCTAAATTAGCGATGATTTCATCAATGTAACCGAATTGGGTATCTAGGACGGAAAGACGGGGATTGATGCGATCGCTAATTTCTATCGGTTCGTCTAAAATATCACTCACACGTTCCATTGCTGTGAACCCGGCTTGAATCACGGTGAATTTCTCGGCAAAATCTCGCAAAGGGTCAAACAATCGCTGGGCATAGAGAATAAATGCGGATAAAGTCCCGAAAGTCAAGTTATTGCCCAACAGTAACCAACCACCTAAACCTAAAACTCCGGCGATCGCAATTAAGCCAATTAATTCTAAAGTGGCAGAAACGGCAGAATCGTAAAAAATAGTTTCATCAACTTGCTGGTTGTAGCGTTCGTTAGTCGTGCGAAATAACTCAGCGTTATACTTTTCTCGCCGGAACAACTGCACGACGTTAATTCCCAGCACATTTTCCTGTAGCTGAGAATTTAATACTGACAGTTCTTCCCGTGCTTTGTAGTTAGCTTGACGATATCGTCGTTGAAAATAAATAGTTAACCAAGTCACAGGGATTAACATCACCAGTAATAAACTAGCAAGTTGCCACTGGATAGAAAACATCAACCCCAAGATTACCAGCATCGAAAAAACATCAGAAATGATGCCAATAGCCCCAGTGGAGAACACATCGCCTAAAACTTCCACATCGCTGGTAAGTCGAGTGACTAATTTACCGACAGGTGTACGGTCAAAAAATCTTACCGCCAGTGATGTTACATGGTGAAATAAATCTTGGCGAATGCCGGCGGTGATTTTCTGCCCTATATTCTGTAGTAAATAACCCTGAAAACCTGTAAGGATTAATCGCAGCACAATCATCGTGAACAATAATCCGATCAGGATATTTAACCCTTGGGATAAAGGACGATTGCTCAAGAACTCGTAGGTACTGGGTTCATTGCGAATGAGGGATACAGCCTGTCCAATTAATAGGGGCTGCACCGCGTTAGCAAGGGCAAGGGGTAACAGCAGCAAAATTGCGAGGATCAGCAATTTGCCACTACGGCGGGCATAAGGAACTAGACGTAGAAACAGTCGCCAGTCATTGTTATGCCAACGGTCTTTTCTGTAAGATTTGGAAGATGATTGGTAGATGCTCATAGTATGAGCATTATATTAATTTTTATCGTCGTAGAAACACTTGTCTAAAGGTAACACTCTGACCTTTTTTGATGCCATGCCTGAGATAGAAACCACTCGATTGATATTGAGGCATTTTTCTCTAGATGACTTTGATAGTTTATTTCGCCTCTACTCCGATGCAGAAGTCATGAGGTATCTTTCCCCCAGAACCAAAGCCCAAACTCAAGCTAGTCTAATTAAACACATCCAACACTGGCAAGAACACAACTTGGGAATGTGGGCAGTTGTTCACAAAGATAGCGGTAAAATGATTGGTCGTTGTGGACTAGGTTTTTTAGACACCACCCCGGAAGTTGAACTTGGGTACGTATTGGACAAGTCCTATTGGAATATGGGGTTGGGTACAGAAGCATCTCAGGCGACGTTAAAGTACGGGTTTTTGGCGGTTAAGTTAGATCAAATAGTAGCGATCGCGCGTCCAGAAAACATAGCATCTAGACGGGTAATTGAGAAAGTGGGGATGAAGTATCAAAAGCACGCTCACTACTACGGTCAAGATGTCGTATACTACGCCCTATCTAAATCAGAGTGGCAAGCAGATGATGGTTCTTATATTTTGAGCTAAATTACCGATTATTTGACAGGCACATCAGTAACGTTGCTACGAAACTGTACCATTGCTTCACTCGCACTAAAATATTCTGAGATACGAGCTAACCCCATCTTGCATTGTGTCGCCCACAGTAAACCCCGTTTAGGTATTTGTAAGCATCCCCCCAGATAAGTTGCTTCATCTTCTTGGTGTTGTTGACGTTTTGGTTGTCTCGTTATGGAATCAAAATTAACAGGCTGATGCGTCAGCAGTACATGAGCAATCTCGTGCATTAAATTTGATTCACGTCGTGTAGGTGCATGACGCGGATTGCATACGATACAAAGTGGGCTATAGCCTACAATCGCGGCTGACCATTCATCGCTAGCAAGTAATAGTGCCATTTGTTTTGCTTCCAGATTTGGCATCTGATCTGGTGTCAAAAGTTTTGCTCCTAACTGATTGGCTAGAATATCTGCGGGTAAAGGCTCAAATGCTCGTAGTCGGAGTAAGCTTCTTTGTTCAGTAGCGATCGCCTCACAGCGTTGCCTAAATTCAGGCGATAGTTTTTGTATTAATGACATACTTATAGGTCTTGCGGCAATTCACCATTACCTTGAGATAGATCACGATACGCGGCTTTGACTAAGGATGCTAGAGCATTGGCGATCGCTGGCTCAAGATTTTTGTCAGCTCGTAGTTGGATAGCGATCGCTTCAGGCGTATCCAGTTGATTTTCTTCTGTTGTCCTAAATAATTCCGCAGGTGGTACTTTTAACCAGTTACAAAGTGCTAGAAAAGTGTCCATGTCAGGCATTTTGCTGCTTTCTACTCGTGAAAGAGTCGATGGACTAACATTACCAATTTCCGCCGCCGTTTCACGCAATCCTTTACTACCGCGTTTTTTGCGGACTAGACTGGCCAACTTCTCTATATCTAGATAACTTCTCATTCCTTTGCTCCTGTGTCAGTAAAGATTTTTTCGTTTCTTGCTTGACACACAATAAATCATCATGTACTGTTTATGAAACGAATGTATCACGAATGAAAAATATTTGTTGAAAAAATCCTTTAGATGAGGAGTGACTTCTCATGGAGAGTAAGAATTTTGACAACCTTATCTTCGGTTTAGCAGAGTTTATTTGCCGAGATGCTAAGTATCCATATCCGAAAATGCTTAGTCATGCGCTGAATAAACTAGCTCTAGATTTAACTAAAGTCTTATATCCGCGTACTCTCACTGGACTTTTAGCATTACTCGAAAAACCTGTAAAAACTTGGTATCCACCCAGCTTATTGCCAAAAGAGTTCGACTCAGATTTTGGCTTGCTCTACGAAGGGAGTTTGAGTGAAGAAGCAAGTCGGTACTTGTACGAAGAATTGCTTGAGCGAACTAAATTGTCAAATTCCGCCTCTGCTGTAGCGCAACAAATTGCTATAGAAAATCTTCAGTTTCAGAAAATTTTGGAACGTCTGCAAGAAATTTACAACAATGACAACGATCCTGAGCAAGTTCAACAGGAATATGTATGGTTGCGGCGATTTTTGATTGAGAATCCGTACACAACCACGGTGCAACTTCGCAAAGTATTTTCTCAGACACGACATCTTTCTATTCAGGAAGTTGGCGAACTTTACGAAGAGTGTGAAGAAAATGAGCCTTGTTGGAATTGCGATCGCTGTGGCCCTTTATTTGAGAAGTATGGACAGTTACGTGGAATTAAACCTAGTGCTTGTAACGACCATCGCCAAGATTTGCCCTATGTTCAAAAGCTAACTTGGAAACAAGGGTTACGTCGTTTGAAGTTTGGCATTCACTGGCGTATTTGTTTGCCTGGGATACCGGAAATGCGTCTATTTAAGGTCTTAGAAGACCTCCAAAGCAACTACTCAGAACAGCTTTGCGCGATTCATCTTTATCCTGGGATTGATCGCTATGACTTACAGTTATGTTTCTGTAATGGCTCAAATTGGGCTGTGGATGTTAAAGACTACCGAGATCCCTACAATTTAGCCCCAAAGCTAACATCTCTATTTGGTGAGGGCGATTTGCATTATGACGAAAGCTTTTATGTCATCCCTAATCAACGCTTGCAACAGCGAGAGGATTACCTAGAAATTCTGAGAGAACAGGCGAAAAAGCTGCCCAGTATTACCCATTTACTAAGTGAGACTGCATTTGGAAAACGGGTGATGACAAAAATTGAGTGCTTACAGGTAGGTAAAAGCTCATGAGCCAGATGACCTTATTTGAGCCACCAACGGAATTTAAAGACCGCATCAAGCAATTAAAGGAAACAGGTTTAGATCCTATTGAAGCTGAATTGTTACTTCAGGTAGAGCTGGGCTTTGCCTTAATGGAGCGATTGGGGCTTGATGACGAGCCTGTCACTGCACCTTGGGCGATCCTGAGTGGAATGCCTTTGAGACATCCACGGTTACAGAAATTGAAGGAGATGGAACGGCGAGCGATCGCTAACACTCGCCAAATTGTGCCATTTTCTGCCCGTTTTGCTTGGTTAGGAGCATTGAGTTTTTATCTAAAAATTTCTCTAGATCAGCGTAACTATGATGGCTTCACTCCGCAAAATTGGGATAACTATATTATCAATGCTGCTAAGTGCCTTCGGCATCCAGTTCATCAAGATTTGTACGAACGCTGTCTCAATGCCAATTTAGATTTTCGGCTTCGCAAAGTTAAGCACGTAGAAGCTGGAATTACTTATCAGTTTGAAGCCAAGACAGGAGAAGAGACGGTTATAGTACCAGTCAGATTTACACAGCCGCAGGTACGAAATGCACAGATACAACCCTTACCCTGGTTCGCAACATCTCGTTCTCGAAGTTCGTTTTCGCTGAATATTCCAGATTTAGAACTAGATGCAGCATGGATTGATGAGCGAGAGGACGAGTTAGCACGTCAATTTGATTGGGTTGAGACTGCTAAGGGACATTGGGTAAATCGCTTTCGTAAAATTAACTTCCATCAAGTTGAGGAAAACGGGACGCTGTTTCCCCAAGCAGCACAAATTCTTCAATTAGATGGCTTTACAAACATTGCTGGCATGGTGGCTTCTGGAAAAACTACGTTTTCGCAGTTACTAACTGTTAACATTGTGCGGCATCATAGCGATCGCCGCATCACCTTGGTTGTGAGTGATGTACAATCAGCCATTAAATTAACGAACCAGATTAATTGGTGGTTCTGTAACGATCCAGAAAACGACGATCCGATAGCAGTACCTATCTTGGGACGCAGCAAACGAGATGCACATTTGCGGAGTTTCCATGCCTCGAAAGATTATCAGGAACATCAGCAACGCGGACAGCCACACTGGGGTGAGCGTTGGTTAGGTACAGCTTGTCCTCTACAGGGTAAGCTCAATCCGCGTAATGTGATTCAACTTTTAGATGGCAAACCACTTAAACCGGGAACTGAACCTTGTAATTCTCTGCAAAAGATGCCTCAAAGTGATCGCGAACAACGACGTAAAAGCCGAGGTTCATTCTATTTGTGTCCATTCTTCGCTAAATGCCCATCTCAACAGATTTACCGTGATCTGCCAAATGCCCGCGTCTGGGTGACAACTCCTGGGGCCATGGCAATGGCAGGATTACCCCGACATCTAGAATTGCGTCCTATCAAGGTGGGTGAACTTATCAACGAGCAATCAGATATTGTTGTCTTTGATGAGGTAGAAACCGTCATTAAGTGGTTTGATGATATCTATGCTGAGGAGGTGGTTCTTACTGGCGGTGGAAATAAGGGCGTTTTTGATGATATCGGCGTTAAAACAGAGCAATTTTCTAGAAATAACCGAGTTATACCGCTACCGATATTACGATGGACTGGTGCAGAACGCCATGCACAGCAGGCAATTACCGCGACATTGACACTGTTAGATAAACGCTTTGGACATCAAATTCTCCGCGATTGGATCAAACGCGGTTACTTTACACCCAACACCCTCCTGTTCAAATTTGCCCGTCGTCTTTGTGGACTAGAAGAATTTGAACCTCCAGAGACTTCTGAGGCAGTATCACAAGCAAATGCTCGACTTGTGCAGGTAGTTATGCGTTATTTTGATGCATTGCTCAATGAAGATGATCCTTTGCGAATGCGGTCTCCAGTTGATCCGAACGGTGATCCAGTGTATCGGCTGGCACTGCTGATGCAAGAAATTAATAGTACAGGAGAAAGTGCTGTAGATGAGAATATTTACAGAGCTTGTCAAAACTGGATTACAGACTTTTTCCCCAATACGGAACGGCGTTTAGCGCGATTACGCACAGAATTGGAAAATCGCCAGCAAAGTTCCCAACAGTCTGGCTTTTTATCGAACCGAGCTGAGTCAGATGTAGTAGATACACTGGAAACATTAGCTTATCGGCTACAATTTGCACTAACAATCACCCTTTTGGATCGGCACACGCGAATTGTCTTTTATGAGTGGCAAAATCGACCTCACTCAATAGATGAAGAAGCACCCCATCGGCGAATGCCTGCCGCGATGTTGAATATTCTGCCACTACCACCCACTGGCAGACAGTTCGGCACATATTACTCTAGGGGAAATCATGACGACACCAGAGTAAGAAATGGTAGCAATAATGCGTTGACTTTGTTTGCTTACACCAATATTGGACGTTGTTACATTCTAGACTTTCATCGCTTACTCACAGATTTTCATGGTCAACGTGGCCCTAACATACTAGCACTTTCTGGCACATCCTACTTACCGCATTCTACTAGTTTTCATGTAGGTAAACCCCAGGGTATTTTAATGCCAGAGCAGAAAGCACAAGAGGCGATCGCTCAAAGCTACTTCAAATTTCTGCCCCAATTTGACCTAAAGAGTAAACCTATTCGGATTTCTGGTAAACCTGAACAACAAAAAATGGGCTTGTTTCAGGCAGTAGCGCGATCGCTTGTTGGTAGTAACGGTACAGGTCATTTAGGGCAAGAACTCAGAGATTTGCAACATTTGGGTAACACTGATTACCATTGGAGCGATCGCGATCGCCTGTTGCTACTGGTAAACTCCTATGAACAAGCACGTTGGGCAGCAAGGGAAATCCGTAATTGCTGGTCAAGTATGCAGAATTTTGTTTATCACTTAGTTCCTGATAGCATACACATTGACTTAGATGATGAGCCTGGAGAATCTTTTCAATCAACGGAAAAAGGTGGGCTGAATCGTGCAGATATTGAAACTTTTGGGCAAACTAACGGCAAAATCCTGGTTGCTCCCATGAATGCGATTGGACGTGGCTTCAATATTCTCAACGCCAACGGTAAAGCCGCATTTGGTGCTGTTTACTTTCTCACTCGTCCATATCCACACCCTCATGATACACAGGCGATCGCTCAAGAAATGAATCGTCGCGCTTTAGACTGGGTAGATGAAGCAGCGTTTCCCGCATGGCAACAAGGAGACGGAATTGTACAACGTGCTGAAAAGGTACGTCAACTAGCAGCGCGTTACTGGCGATCTGTTGAACAGCGTTCTTATTACAAAACCCTGCGTGATCACCAGGAATTACTAGCGTTTCCCCGCTTTGATCTAGCCGCTACTACTGCGGGGTTAGTTATTCAAGCGGTTGGTCGTCTCTTGCGTGGAGGTGTTCCATTTCATGCCTATTTCGTTGATCAGGCTTGGGCCCCCATGAGTGCTGCAAGAAAAGCTGATCCAGAATTATCTGAATTGGATACAGAGGAAACAAGTTTGTTGGTAGCCTTGATTCTGAGAATTTGTGACTACGCCAGTGATGAAAATACGGTTGGAAGTGCGCTCTACAAGCCTCTCTCTGATGCGCTAGAAAAAATTGAAGACTTACATTGGTAAATTTTTTTATAAAGGAATTCATTATGCCGAAAAAAGATGAACCACCTCCTATTCTCTTACCTACGAGAATGAGTCTTGTGGAAGAAGCTCTTGCAGAGTTGGAGATTGCGGTACTACAATTTCCATTTGCAGAAGTTGTTGCAGGTTTTCGTCACAGCATAGAAGAAGTTTTGTCACCTAGTCGCAAAAACAAGGTTGGTGTACCTTACCGACAATTGAACAATGGGTTACTTGCCTGTGCATCAACATTAACTCATGGTTTTGAATATTTTGATAAAGGTGATTATCGAGCTTTGGCTGTAGGAACAGTTGAGAATCCGCTTCGAGTGCCAACACCTGAAAAGATACATGATTTAGTCAGCATTTGGGCGCAAGAGTGGACAAGGCAGTTTCAGGGTAAAGGTAAAGCAGATCAGGTGAAGAGTGTTTGCGATCGCTTCCTAGAAGGTATAGCAATAATTCCCAATAATTGGAGATGGCACACTATTAAACCAGAAATCCTGATTCAAAACATCAATGCTGAACAAGGAATTGGATTTCAAGCTATACCTAGTTTATTAGCCACTATACTACATGGAAAAACTTGTGTTATTCGTTCGGGTATAAGAGAGCAAGAAATTAGATGGCGCAAAGTTCAAGGAAATGGTTCAGGTAGGACTGGATTGTTTTTAGTCAGTCAAGCATTTCCGGCACAGTATACAGATGATTATGGCAAAGAAAGGGAGGGGTATTTTGTCTATCGTGTCGATTTTCGTGTTCAAACTCAAGCAGGTAGATTTAATCCCAATAGCAAATTAAAACCTTGGATTTTTCTACATTTAAGTTGCCAAAGATATGCTCATGAACCATTAATTGCAGCTAACTACGGACGTGATATCTCTGTGCTGATGGGAATGAATGAGGAGAGGATTTCTGGTTATGAGATTGATTCAACATTGATCCGTCTTACTATTGATAACAGTGTTAAAGAAGATAATAATAGTTGGAAATTCCAATTACCAAATTTGCTAGCCGCATTCAAAGCCCGTTCCCTTGAAGGAACACAAAATATTCTTGCTAATCCTGCTAAATATGGCAATTTAGATAATAATTTTGGCTTGCATAAAGATGAATATTATTTAGTTCATGCAGAAGGATACAAGTATGAACATAAAAGAGGACACAGTATTAAACCTGGATTTAGTTTACAGGAACGAGGTGATATCGTTGCTCAAGTCTTAAAGCTCCTCAACGGCGTTTTAACACCAGATGTTCCCATGCAATGTGATATTCCAACTCCATCTGGTATAAAAACACCTTTAGCAATGCGTGATTACGAATTTATTTCTACGCCTCCAACATTCACATCTAAGCAAAGAAATGAACTTGGTAAAACAGGAATTGAGCAAAAAATCAAAAAACGTCGCCAAGAACGACAACCAATTATTGCTGATGCTATCATGCGAGCCACAATAGAAAAACCCATATATGTTTTTCTATTATGGCGTGAGCGAGATACTCACGATGTTGTGGTTCAAAAGTTGCGTGATGCCTTCCTGCTTAATGAAGGTGAAGAGTTCCCAGCATATATCAAAGTATTTCCTGTGTGGATTGCTGATGCAACTCTTTTGAAGCCTCTTGACACAACTGGAATTGCACCGAAAAATGGTCAAGAATTCGAGAAACAGATACGCAAGCAACATCAAATTAAATTGGATACATGGCGCAATTTTTTGGAACAGAATATAAGTCCTAAAATTGACTCTAATACCAAGCCTTACTGTTTCGCAATTATTGAAATTGGACAGACAAAACAGAAAGGAGTTCATCCTCAACAAAGTATTTACAGAGCAGTTCGGGAAGCTTGTGTATTAGAGAAAATCAGTTCTCAAATGGTGCAAACTGTTAAACCAAAATCAACTGATCAAGAAGACGAAAGCAAATATATATCGCCATCTTACAGCAAGAAAACAGAAGGACGGATTTTAAATGCTGTGTTGGATTTAACGCTGCGCCAATTAGGGGGATTGTATGGAAAACCTTCAGAAGTATATGAACAAGCCGGAATACCAAAGGAAATCGCCCAAAATCTCGATGTAATTGCTCTGTGTCGCCGAAAAACCACTCAAGGTCAAGATAATATTCACTATGCCCTTGCTGTACGTCTGCGGTCAACGGGTGCAGTCGATGTATTATTTCCTCATAGCAAGGCTTGGATTCCCTACCCACTGGCAGGAATTGAACTTGGTAAAATTTTCTCACAGGTAAGACGCGATCGCCATCTCCTGAAAACTGTTCAGTTAAAAGGAATACATCTGGCAAAATTTGCGGCGGATGTAATAATGCAAGTAGACGAACAACCCACCCTAGTCTTCATCGAAGCTGAGGGATGGCGTAACGAACGCGGTGAAGAAAGTGAAGGTCAAGCTTGGTTTCAGCTAAAAAATGACTATCTGCTCGCGAAGCGGGATATCTTAGACTTCCAGCACATTCCTGGTCATGGCTGTGTATATACTCGTGACGACCAAAAACTCACTAACTTGCTAGGAATAATCCGCTTTCGTACTGGTGATGAAACAACCCAATACATCACTAATAGACAAGTTTGGCATGAAAATTCCCCTGCACGGGATTTGATTAATCTCAGTGGTTTTTTTGATATCTCTGTACCTGAGTTATTACATTACTTCTCAATTGGTAAATTACCGAAAACTCAGAAAGCACAAGATACCTCAACAACACGCGACCTTTATATGCTTGACTCCCAAGATAACGAATATGGTGCAAATATTGCATTTAAGCACCAACAGATGCTAGAAGTAGTACCGTTTTTTGTTCGTACTGATTTTCAAAAAACAGCAGAAAGTCTCAATTCCCTTTGCCGAGTACCACACTATTTAAGATTTTCACCTGCATGGTCTATGGGGAATATTCTTTCGCCATACCCATTACATTTAGGTAAACAACTGATAGAAGATCACTTATGTATCTTAGGCATAGAAGTATAACTCAATATTTCACGTTATCACTTGGTTTAAAGCCAACAACAACTCATTGATAGTGTAGGGTTTGGCTAAAAATGCGGCTGCACCAGTGTTGACTATTTCCCCCAGTTTATTTTTAGCAATTAACCCACTGGTAGCAATAATTTTGGCATCGGGATTAATTTTTTTCAACGTGCGGATAGTAGTTAAACCATCCAGTCCTGGGAGCATGAGGTTAACTAGTACAGCACTAATTTTATCTGCATATTTGGCGTAGATAGCGATCGCTTCAATCCCATCACTAGCAACTAAGGCTTGGTATTGGTGGCTTTCTAAAGATGTTCTCGTAATATCCCTGATTGCAGGCTCATCATCTACAATCAAAATCAATTCGCCCTGTCCTATAGGTGGTGTCAACTCATCTGGACTAAATACTTCTGTACCTCCCACGGCTGGCAAGTAAACTTTAAATGTAGTACCAAGCCCTACTTCACTGTCTACATTCACAAAACCACCGTGGCTTTTGACAATCCCAATTAAAGTAGAAAGTCCTAAACCTGTACCTTTTCCTACTGCTTTGGTAGTAAAGAATGGTTCAAAAATACGATCCAAGTGTTCCTCTGGTATCCCAACACCCGTATCTGAGACTGTCACTACTATATAAGGGCCAGGTTTGGCTTCTAAGTTCATGCGAACATAGTTTTCATCGATAAGTAAATTTTCCGCCATAATAGTGAGAGTGCCACCATCCGGCATAGCATCACGGGCATTGACACATAGATTCATCATCACTTGATGAAGTTGCGTACTATCTCCACAAACCGTCCATAATTCCTTGGAAACATCTGTGACAATTTTGATAGATTTGGGAAATGTTTCTTTGAGAATTTTGGACAGTTCTACAATAATGTGTCTGAGTTGCAACGTGATGCGTTTACCTTCTACGCCTCTGGCAAAAGATAACACCTGCTTCACTAAATCTGCGCCACGTTTAGCATTAATTTCTAAAATCTCTAATAAATGTTGAGTGCGTTCATCTGCATCGGGAAACTTTAGGGGTAACAATTGCGCGCCAGCTAAAATTGGTGTCAGGATATTGTTCAGATCATGAGCAATGCCACTAGCCAAAGTTCCTATACTTTCTAGGCGTTGAGTACGCAGTAATTGCGCTTCTAGATGTTTTTTCTGAGTAATATCTGTATCAACAGAAAGAATTGATTTAGGTTGTCCGTACTCATCACGAACTAAACTCCAGCGACTAGCTACTAAAATTTCTCTCCCATTTTTAGTAACTTTGTTTAACTCTCCTTGCCAGTTACCTTGGGAGATGACGTGTAGTAGAGCAATTTCAACTTCTGGTGATGGTTCATAAAATAACAATTCACTGGCATTTTTTCCTATCACCTCTTGAACTTGCCAGCCGTATAAATTTTCTGCCCCTTTATTCCAAAAAAGGATCTGATTTTGTAAATCGCGTACACAAATTGCATCAGTGGTAATGTCTAGTAATGCAGCTTGTTCGCGAATTTTTGCTTCTGCTAGGTGGCGTTCTTGTAAAGCAATTTGTTGTTCAGTAATATCAATACTGGCGCAAGTTATCCCGATAATTTCTTGGGATTCATTCCGCAATGGCTCAACAGTCAAGTCGTAATATCGAATACCTTTGATGGTTGTAATTGATACTTCTGCACGAGTACCTATACCTGTAGTTAAAACATTATATTTTATGGCGGTGAGAGCTTGGGCATCTTGATGGGGCATAATTTCACAGTCTTGCTTGCCCAACATTGCTTGTTCTGTCCACCCAGCTCTTTGGTTATAAACCCAGGTATAACGTAAGTCTCTATCTTGGTTGAAAACAAAAATCGGGGAATTTTTTAAGGCTACCCGGAATCGCTCTTCACTTTGACGAAGTTCATCTTCTACGCGTTGGCGTTCAATGGCGTATCGCATAGAGCGGACTAATAAGTCGCCAGTCACTTGTCCTTTGACTAAATAATCCTGCGCTCCTTCCTGCATAGCTCTTAACGCCAAGGTTTCATCATCTATACCAGTCAGGACAATGATCGGAATTGTTTTGGCTTGGCTATTAGCTTTAATAAAGGTTTCAATTCCTTGGCTATCAGGTAAAGACAAGTCTAATAGCATGACATCAAAGCATTTACTTAAGCCGCTACTAGCGGTACTAGCTAACAGGTTAAATGCTTCTGACAACTGCTCAACGGTGTGTAAATTTACTCTAACTGCGTTGACTTCTTTGATTAACTCTTGAATTAAAAAAGCATCACCGGGATTATCTTCTACTAATAAAACTTGAATAATTTTATCTGCCATAGCCTTTACTCCGGTGGCAGTTTGACGATCGCAAACCAAAAATTTTCGATAGATTGTACAATTCTAACGAACTGGTCAAAATCAACTGGCTTGGCTATATAACAGTTAGCCGACAAGTTATAAGCTTTGAGAATATCTTCTTCGGCTTGAGATGTTGTCAAAACCACGACAGGAATACGTTTGAGATGTTGATCGGTTTTAATCTCTGCCAATACTTCCCGCCCATCTTTTCTAGGTAAATTTAAATCAAGTAGCACTATATCTGGATGAGGTACATCGGCATATTGTTCTTGTTTTCTGAGAAATGCCATTGCTTCCACGCCATCTTCTACCACATTGAGATTAACTGAGATTTTGCTATCTTCTAAGGCAATACGTGTAAGTTCGACATCTCCCGGATTGTCTTCTACTAACAAAACCTGAATTGGTATCATATTTATTGTGCTGATCACGATTGTTGACCTGATTGTTCTGGAATTGTAAAGTAGAAAACTGAGCCTTTACCTGGTTCAGACTCAATCCATATCTGACCACCGTGGCGTTCAATAATTTTCTTACAAATTGACAACCCGATGCCCGTACCTGGATATTTATTTCTGCCATGCAGGCGTTGAAAAATTAGAAAAATGCGTTCAATATATTGTTTTTCTATACCTATTCCGTTGTCTCGGACAGAAAAAAGCCAATGGGAGTGCTGAGTTGTGTTAGCGGTAGCGCGGCGTTTAGCCGGTTGTGTTAGCGGTAGCGCGACATTTAGCTGGTGCTGAGATTCTTCCCTGCTCTCCTGCTCCTCTCCTTCCTTAACTACTCCGATATGAATTTGCAGGGGAATTTCTCGACGGAATTTGATGGCGTTAGCAATTAAGTTTTGCAAAACTTGGGTTAACTGAGTTGGATCTGCGGTAACTGTGGGTAAAGGATCATGGGTGATGACTACTCCAGATTCTTCAATGGCTATTTTGAGATTGGTTTTTACCCGTTCTAAAATCACAGCACAATCAACTGAGACAAAGGGTTGTCCACGGGTTGTTAAACGAGAATAGTTTAATAAATCGTTGATTAAGGTTTGCATTCGTTGCGCCCCATCGACAGCATAGCTAATAAACTGTTCTGCATTACTGTCTAGTTGATTTTTGTAGCGTCGTTCTAGTAACTGTAAATAACTAGTCACCATTCTTAATGGTTCTTGTAAATCATGGGAAGCGACGTAGGCAAAACTTTCTAATTCAGCATTAGAACGAGCTAGTTCTTGACTTTGACGGGTTTGTTGTTCTAGTAGCTGCGCTTGGAATAAGGCTATCCCCATTTGGTTAGCTAACTGCTGCAATAAGTCCAACTCGAATTTACTCCAATGGCGAGGAGCGTTACATTGGTGAGCAATTAGCAAACCCCAAATTCCTTCTCGGTGCAAAACTGGTACGACAAGATTAGCTTTTACACCAAACTGTTGCAAAAATTCTCGATGGCAATCGTGAATATCTGCCTGTGCAACATCCATAATTGCACTGACTCTACCTTGGCGATATTTTTCTACATAGTCGTGTTGAAAGCAAGGGTCGAGAATTTTTTGTCCTAGCACTACAGGCCAACCTGGTAAGACTGCTTCCTGTTCCACTATTCCTGAACCGTCAGGCCACAGCCTAAACATCAAAACTCGGTCGGCTTGCAGGAGCTTTTGGACTTCCTGGACTGATGTTTGTAAAATTTCTTCAATTTGCAGCGTCTCGCGAATTTTAACCGTAATTTCTGCAAAAAGTTGCGATCGCCGATTTTGCCATCTTAGTTCTTCTTCTGCCTGTTTGCGCTCTGTAATATCTGTATGCGAACCAACCATTCGCACTATGTTACCTGTTTCATCCCAACGTGCCTGTCCTCGATCTAGAATCCATTTATAGTTACCGTCTTTACACTGTACGCGATGCTCTGTAATGTAATACGGTGTTCTGCGGTCAAAATGATCTTGAATGGCTTGCATCACCCAATCTAAATCATCGGGATGCACTCGCTTTGTCCATTCTTCTATATGGTTAGTAATTTCGTGGTCTTCGTACCCCAACATCTGTTTCCAGCGCAGAGAAAAGAAGACTTGATTAGTTTTGAGATTCCAATCCCAAATCCCATCATTATTGCCTTGCAATGCTAACTGCCAACGTTCTTCACTTTCTTTGAGTGCTGAGGCTGTGTGATGTTTTTCTGTAATATCTTGAAAATAAACAGATAAGCCGTCTTTATTAGGGTAGACGTGGACTGCAAACCATTTATCTAGCGGTGGATATAACTCCTCAAATTTGATGCTGACCTTTTGTGCGTTGGCGCAGCCTGCCGCAGGCATTGCTCTGTGATATTCTCGCTCAAATGAAGTGCCTAATATGCCTGGAAATGTTTCCCAGATATTTTGACCTAGTAACTCAGTTTGGTTTCTTTCCAACAGCTTGGCTGCTTGACTATTGATGTAGGTAAATCGCCACTGTTGATCTAGGGCGAAAAAGGCATCGGTGATACTTTCGAGTATATTGCTAACGCGATGGCGTTCCGCCCAGCGTAGCTGATCGCTGATTATTTCCGATTCTATACGTGCTGTTTGCTCTTGATTAATCAATTTTTCGCTCATCTGAGCTACATTAGCCATATTGCGCCTTAGTTCCAGTTGGTCGATGACTAAGCGGCTCAATGCTATAAGCGAGTCAATTTGTTGTTGACTCAATTGTTTGGGTTGTTGATCAATCACACACAGAGTTCCCAACATCTGACCTTCGGGAGTTATTAAAGGTACACCTGCGTAAAAGCGCACATATGGATATGCAGTTACTACTGGGTTAGTCGCTAGGCGATCGTCAGCCAAAGCATCAGGAATCACCACAACATCCTGTTTTTCTTGACATAGGTAAGAGAAGCCTACATTGCGAGGCATTTCTGGTACATCTAAACCCAATTTTGCCTTAAACCACTGACGATGTTCATCAATAAAATTAACTAAAGCTATAGATGTGCCACAAATAAAGGCAGCTAAATGAGCCAAATTGTCATAAGCTTCTTCTGGTTCAGTATCCAAAATTTGGTATTGGCGTAGAGCAGCCAGTCTCGCCTGTTCCTGATGAGTAGAGGGGGATTTCATAAAACTTTGATTAAAAAATGAGAATAAATGTCGATGTCAGGTTCTCTACTCCCGACTCTTTTTTGCCAGTTAGAGTTTTGTTAAAAAAATTAAACAAAATTTGATTTAAATACTTATTTATAGAATAAAAATTTGCACTAATCTCAGTATAGAAAAATTAATTTAAATAACTTAACTCAATACACAAAAAGCTAAAATTGGCGTAAGTTGGGTTTTGTTCTTCAACCCAACAGGAACAAGGCTTTTTTAGGTTAGTGTCAGGAGAAGGCTTAGTTGTATGCGATCGCTTAACTGAAACGTATTAAAATTAAATCCCCGCCTTTTTGGTAAAAGCAGGGATTTTGGCTAACAAATTCGGTTGATCATGGATTAGGCTGGTGTTAAGACTGCTTCTCGAAGACGCTCAACTAAATTATGTAAGTTACCCGTATTAAGCCGATAACTAAGGGGATGAGCAATTAACCGTGCTGTGCTTTCATACAAAGTAGTAATTTCAACCAGTCCATTGTCTTTTAAAGTTCGTCCGGTGGAAACTATATCAACGATCGCCTCAGACATCCCCGTAATGGGGCCGAGTTCTACAGAACCATAAAGCGGCACTATTTCCACAGGTAAATCTAAACTATCAAAGTATTCATTAGCACAATTGACGTATTTAGAAGCAACCCTACTATGCGGTGGTAAATCTACAGGTAATTTGTAGGGACTAGAAGCTTTCACGGCTACCGACATCCGACAATAGCCAAACTGCAAATCAACTAAATGGGCGACTTGGGGCTTTTTTTCTCGGATAACATCGTAACCAATAATACCAAATTGTGCCTGACCGTATTCCACATACACAGGCACATCTTGTCCTCTAACTAATAATCCTTTAGCTTGTCCACTAGCATCAGTAATTTGAAGTTGGCGATTTCCTGAATCTAAAAAAGCACTAAAATCCAATCCTACAGTTTGCAGGAGGCGGATGCTATTTTTGAGTAGTTCCCCTTTCGGCAACGCAACAGTTAACATTCTCTTTCTTGGTATCCTTGGCTATGGACACTTAATAAAATGTCCTTGTTTAAGAAGTTCAATAATATTGAGAATATCTCTATTGCTTACCCCAAGCAGCATGAGAATTTTATTAGTTGATGATGAAGTAGAACTCACTGACCCTTTAAGTCGCGTGTTGACGCGTGAGGGTTACAGTGTTGATGCGGCTTATAATGGCACAATTGGTAGGGAAATGGCTCAATCAGGCGGTTACGACTTACTAATTTTAGATTGGATGCTGCCGGGAAAAACAGGCTTGGAGATTTGCCAAGAATTACGCCACCAAGGAAAAGTTACCCCTGTGTTGTTTCTCACTGCCAAAGATACTCTAGATGACAGAGTAGCAGGCTTAGACGCTGGTGCAGATGACTATTTAGTTAAACCATTTGAATTGCGGGAGTTGTTGGCTAGAGTCCGTGCTTTGTTGCGTCGTTCTAGTTCGCACAGTTATGAAGCGACAACGGGAAGATTAAGTGTAGCTGATTTAGAACTTGATTGTGAAAACCAAGTCGCCTACCGTCAAGGACGAGTAATTGAACTATCGCAGAAGGAAAGCCAGCTGTTGCAATATTTTATGGAACATACAGGACAGCTACTAACTCACGCTCAAATTATGCAATATCTCTGGCAAGATGAAGAACAGCCGAGTAGTAATGTGATAGCTGCCTTAATTCGGCTATTACGGCGCAAAATTGAAGTAGGTAAGGAAATAGCTTTGATTCACACCGTTTATGGTAAGGGCTATCGCTTCGGAACTTCTTCAGTTGATTGACACAAGTTTCAACATCAAGCATCGACAACCTACCACTTCTTCTAAGATCCAAGATTGGGTTGCTCTACGAGTAGAGTAACCCAACGAAACCAGGGATTTTTGGTGTTGGGTTTTGTTCCTCTACCCAACAGTCGCTACTCCTATCTCTTGATAGAGGTCAATTACTTTTATCTGTTTATAAGTTGGTTGTAACAGGGTAGTCAATAAATTAACCAAATATTATGGCTGACATTGTAGAAACTGCTGCCAAAGCGGGTAATTTCAAGAAGTTGTTGCAGGTGGCTGAAGCTGCACAAATCACAGATACTCTCAAAAGTCCTAGTTTTTTTACATTGTTTGCACCTACTGATGAGGCTTTTGCAAAGCTACCAAAGGGAACTTTAGATTCACTACTGCAAGACATCCCTAAGTTGAAGAAAATTGTAGCGTATCATGTAGCCTTTGGTGATGTCCGGTCTGATGACTTGGTGCAAATCGAAGAAGCAGAAACTCTGGAAGGATCTATCTTAGCCATTGAATCTAGCAACGATGGCATTACTGTGAATGATGCAAAAATTCTACAAACAGACATCCTTGCTGATAATGGTGTAATTCATGTGATCGATGCAGTGTTGATGCCGGCAATGGTTGCTGGGAGATAGGTGATAGGTGACAGGTGACAGGCGACAGGTGACAGGGAGAGAATATTTGATAATTTCTTTTCCTCCATCTCCCCATTCCCTACTTCCCTCAACCTAGGATGCAACCGCTACGTGGGAGAAGATTTAACGATAGTTGTTTTGTTTCTCCTTCACTATGCCAATTAAATTCTGCTGTACCGTATAATAACTTGTTGGGTTGAGTCTGGAAATTCGTAACATCTACATCAGTTTGTGTTGATGCTGTACCGACATTTACAGCGATAATTAATTCCTCTGTGCCTAAAGTGCGAGCAAAAATGTATATTGCTCCCTGTGCCGAGATAACTTTATAGTCACCTATGCGTAAAGCTGGATAAGTATGGCGTAAAGCGATTAATTGGCGGTGAGTATCATAAATCTCTTTATCCCAGTTAGCTTCTAAGGGAAACCCTCGACGGGAATCGGGGTCTAGTTTTCCCGGTAAACCAACTTCATCACCATAATAGATACTAGGCGCACCGGGAAAGGTTAGTAATAAAAAGGTGGCTAATTCCACACTAGATTTATCGCCACCAGCAATGGTAATTAACCTTGCTGTGTCATGACTGGCGAGTAGATTGAGTTGGGTTAGCTGAATTTCCCAGGGGTAAAGTTGCAGTAGTTCTTCAATTTTGGCGGCGTACTCGGCTGCAAATAAGGGCGGGTATGGTTGATAGTCGCGACCTTGGACTTGTTCTAAGACTACGCGATCGCCTGCTGCAAAGGCAATGGTCGGCCCGGCAAATAAATAGTTCATCACGCCGTCAAATTGTGTACCATCTAGCCATTCACGGGAATCTCCCCACACTTCCCCCACAATATAAGCATCGGGGTTAATGGCTTTGACGCGATCGCGAAATTCTTGCCAAAAACCAGGGGTTTTAATTTCAAATGGTACATCCAACCGCCAGCCGTCGATACCGAATTTTATCCAATATTCGGCAATTTCCATGATATATTCCCGGACTTCTGGGTTGTCATGATTAAATACAGGCAAGGCGCGGTTATCAGCCCAACCTACGTAGTTGGCGGGTAACTCACCTGTATATGGTGCAAGCGGCCAGCCTTCAATTTTGAACCAATTCAGCCACGGGGAATGAGGGCCATTTTCTAAAATGTCGTGAAAGAAGAAAAATCCTCGGCTGGCATGATTAAATACTCCATCGAGAACAACTTTAATATTTCTTTGGTGGGCTGCATCTAGTAATTCTTTAAAGGCTGAATTGCCCCCTAGCATGGGGTCTACTTGATAATAATCATGGGTGTGATAGCGGTGATTACTGGCAGATTGAAATATCGGTGTGAAGTAAATGGCGTTAATGCCTAGGTCTTGGATGTAGTCTAATTGCTCTATAATTCCCCATAAATCACCGCCTTTGTAACCTTGCAGTGTGGGCATTGCTTCCCAATCTTCCCAACGTGCTTCACGTAACAGGCGTTTGTGGGGTTGGTTACTTCTGGCAAATCTGTCGGGGAAAATTTGGTAGAAGATGGCGTGTTTAACCCAATCTGGTGTTTGAATTTGCATGAATTTCTCTTTATTTGTTCAGTAGTATTTTGACTTTAAATTACATATTTGTGGTTCTTACTTGTGGTAGAGAATTTTTAATATTTATTTCACGCAGAGGCGCAGCGAAAAGTCGGAGCGGAGGTTTCCTCCGATCTGAACTTTTCAAGACAGAGGCGCAGAGAGGAGGACGAAGGGGAGGAAGAGGAGTTATTTGGGGTGATTAAAATTAGGTTTTATTTTCGGGTTGATCTATTAAGTTGATGTTAATGATTAATGTATGACTTAAATATATTTCGCCTGAAAATTGAGGTCAAATGAGATACGAAAAGCTTTCTCCTGGTCTGTTGTTGGCTTGGGATGATTTTCAACGGGAAGGGGAGTTGGCGTTAATTACACACGGGCGATCGCTAGGGTTAATTGCTCCTAGAAGTGTTATTAAACCTACTAAAAGTGTGGTTTTTATTTATTGTGATGCTGATGCAGATTTGAGTCATCTTTCGCAATATGGGATTGAAATAAATCAAAATTCTGGTAGTGTACGAACGGCTTTTTTACCTCTAGAGAGTTTAGCAGTTTTAGCGGCAGAATCTGCAATTGAGCGCATTAAGCCATCCCGTAAACTTAAATTGCGGATGGATGTTGCACCCCAAGCCATTAAACTGTCGAGTTTTGTCAATAGAACTGGACTCACTGGTAAGGGGGTAATTATTGGCATCATTGACACTGGTATTGATGCCAAACACCCTGCTTTTGCTGGACGGATTTTCAGGATTTGGGATCAAACTTTGCCAGGACTAGGGGTAAATGAGGGTCGTTACGGTGCAGAATTTATAGGCGAACAACTTTGTGTTTCTCAAGATACGGAAGGTCACGGTACTCACGTTGCCGGGATTTCTGCGGGTGCTGATGCTGTCTATAGTGGTGTTGCACCAGAGGCGGAGTTAGTAATTATTAAGTCTGATTTGCAGGATGCTCACATTGCTGATGCTATCCGTTATATTTTTCGGGTGGCTGGTGAGTTGGGACGACCGGCTGTAGTCAATCTTAGCGTCGGTGGTCACGCTGATGCTCACGATGGTAGTGATTCTCTATCCCAAATTATCAATGCTGAATCTGGGATAGGTAGAATTATTTGCTGTGCGGCGGGGAATGAGGGGAATGATAATATTCACGGTCAAGCTAATATTCCCAGTGGACGCAGCCGGGGTATGCGTTTTAATGTACCTCTGAATCAAATAGGCATGGTCTGGTTAAATGCTTGGTATACGAGTTCTGGTCAATTAGAGGTATCTGTGCGGAGTCCTAACGGTTTTGTGACTCCCTACCAAAAAATTATTACTGATGGTAATCCTTCCCAAAGCTATGATTTACCCGATTCTCAAGTAGAACTCGTCACACCAGAACGCGACCCGTCCAATGGGGATTATCATTTTTTTGTGCAGATTCGTGGTAGGGGTAGATCCCTTGTGCAAGGGGGTGTCTGGCAATTACGAGTCCGTAACACCTCAGCATCAGATACCATACTTGATGTTTGGACGCTAGATGATACCTTATCGGTATTTTTTACTGGTAAAAGCGTTAAGGATGCAGTAAAAATCGGTTCTCCTGGCTGTGCTAGTAATGCAGTGACAGTGGCTGCTTATACTACTAAGGTCAAGTACGAAGATATCGATCGCCACATCCGCGAAATGGGTTTAGAATTAAACACTATTTCCGAATTTAGTAGTGAAGGCCCTTTAAGAAATCAAGCCCCCAAGCCAGATATAGCCGCACCAGGTGCAATGATTGTCTCTACACTTTCTAGTCATTTTAATAGCGATCGCTCCATGACGATTAATTCCCAATTTGTCGCCATGTCCGGTACAAGCATGGCTGCACCATTTGTCACCGGATTAATCGCATTATTATTACAGCGCAACCCCAAGTTAGACCCATCTACGATAAAAGACCTACTACGCCAAAATAGTTCTATCCCCGGCAAATCTCCCGGTACATTTGATCACAAATGGGGTTTTGGATTAATTGACACGGAGAAACTGTAACGTAGAGATGGAGAGACAAAGCTGAATTTTTCCCTGTCCCCTGTCCCCTGTCCCCTGTCCCCTGTCACCTGTCACCTGTCACCTGTCCCCTGTCACCTTCCTCCATGAACTACCAAAAACTGGATGCTAGCTTGGTTTTAGCACTGGATGAGGTTTTAGATCCGGAGTTAGTAAGTTTAGTAGTATTTATCTATACTGAAACTAATTTAAATTCTACTGCAACTGCTATGTTAGAAAATCTGGGTGTAAGTGGTATCAGCAGTGAACAAGATTTATTTACCGCCACCCTATCACCTGACCAAATTGCCCAATTATCGGATCAACCTTGGGTAAGATTGATTAGGCGATCGCAAAAATTACATTTAAGGTATGGGAACTTTTGACCTAGCGGCCTCGGTTGGGATATAGCCTATTGCTTGATGATTTTAGGCAGTGAGATACATCACCAGTAGGGTTTAGCAAAATTCATTAGACATAATCTTTGATCCCCCCTTACCAGTTGCTACAGAGAGTCCTAAACTGTAGGTGGGAGTTGAAAGGCAGTTGGGAGACATCTTGTGAAAAAAGTATTAGCAATTATTCTTGGAGGTGGTGCAGGTACTCGCCTGTACCCATTAACCAAATTACGTGCTAAACCAGCAGTACCAGTGGCAGGGAAGTACCGTTTAATAGATATCCCTGTCAGTAATTGCATAAATTCAGAAATTTTTAAAATCTACGTCCTGACACAATTTAACTCAGCTTCCCTTAATCGTCACATCGCGCGTACTTATAATTTTAGTGGCTTCAGTGAAGGGTTTGTGGAAGTGCTGGCCGCACAACAAACACCAGAAAACCCCAACTGGTTTCAAGGTACAGCCGATGCGGTGCGTCAGTATCTGTGGATGCTGCAAGATTGGGATGTAGACGAATTTTTGATCTTGTCAGGAGATCACCTCTACCGGATGGATTATCGCTTATTCATCCAGCGTCATCGCGAAACGAACGCCGATATTACTCTGTCTGTAATTCCCATCGACGATCGCCGCGCCTCAGATTTCGGTTTAATGAAAATTGATCAGTCTGGGCGAGTGATTGATTTTAGCGAAAAACCCAAAGGCGAAGCGTTAGCTCAAATGCAGGTTGATACCACTATTTTGGGATTGACTCCAGAACAAGCCGCATTACAGCCCTATATCGCCTCGATGGGGATTTATGTATTTAAAAAAGATGTTTTGATCAAACTTTTGAGAGAAGCTTTAGAACGGACTGATTTTGGTAAGGAAATTATTCCTGATGCCGCCAAAGATCACAATGTTCAAGCTTATTTATTTGATGATTACTGGGAAGATATTGGGACAATTGAAGCTTTTTATAATGCCAATTTAGCTCTTACACAGCAACCATTACCTCCGTTTAGCTTTTACGACGAAGAATACCCAATATACACCCGCGCTCGTTATTTACCACCAACCAAACTATTAGACTGTCACGTCACAGAATCAATAGTTGGCGAAGGCTGCATTTTGAAAAACTGCCGCATTCAACACTCAGTTTTGGGAGTGCGATCGCGAATTGAATCAGGCTGTATTATCGAAGAATCTTTGCTCATGGGTGCTGACTTCTATCAACCTTATGTAGAACGTCAGTGCAGTATAGATAAAGGCGATATCCCTGTAGGCATCGGCCCGGATACCGTTATCCGCCGTGCCATCATCGATAAAAATGCCCGCATCGGTCACGATGTCAAAATTATCAATAAAGACAACGTGCAAGAAGCAAACCGCGAAAATCAAGGTTTCTACATTCGTAGTGGGATTGTAGTCGTCCTGAAAAATGCCGTCATCCCTGATGGAACAATTATCTAAAAGAGTGCTGAGTTATGAGTAATGAGTTATGAGTGCTGAGTTTGAGGTTATAAGTAATGAGTTTGAGGTTATTAGTAATGAGTACAATTTCTAATTACTCTCAACCCCTGACTCCTAACGTATCACTCACCACTCTTTACTCACCACTCTTTACTCACTACTCACTACTCAGCACTCAGCACTCAGCACTCATCTTACTGATTGGTCTTCCTGGTAGCGGTAAGTCAACTTTAGCAAAGCAATTAATAGCAGAATGCCCCCTGATGCAGCTAATTTCTACAGATGCCATCAGGGGGCAATTATTTGGTTCAGAGGCGATTCAAGGGTCTTGGATGCTGATTTGGCGGGAAATTGAACGACAATTACAGCAGGCTATATCTACAGATAAAACTGTCATTTTTGATGCTACCAACGCCCAACGCCGCCATCGTCGGGAAATTATCACTCTAGCCCGTGACTTAGGCTTTACTCACATTACAGGGGTGTGGGTAAAAACTCCCGTTTGGCTGTGTTTGGCAAGAAATCAAAAACGCGATCGCACAGTCCCAGAAGAAATTATCTTACGAATGCACCGCCAACTCCGCGATGCACCCCCCAGCCGAGAAGAAGGACTAGATGAATTAGTCATGAGTCATTAGTTTTTCTCCATCTGCTACCTTGTCTTCCCCAATCCCCAAGTACGGTAATCGCGCCGATCCAATGAGCATGAACCACACTTGATTATCTATATTATTTGTTAATTTAAAATCAGAATTATTTATGCTTGGCATTATACCTAGCAAAAATAAAATCTTGCATCTTAGAAAAAAACTTAAAGGAAATTTTTATAGGAGGCTGGTAGATGGCTGCAACCGACTTCAAAGACTATTACACGATTTTGGGAGTTAGTAAAACTGCCAGTCAAGAAGAAATTAAACAAGCTTTTCGTAAATTAGCCCGCAAGTATCACCCTGATGTTAATCCAGGTAACAAGCAGGCAGAGGCAAGCTTTAAAGAAGTTAACGAAGCTTACGAAGTGTTGTCAGATGTAGACAAACGCAAAAAATACGACCAATTTGGTCAATATTGGCGACAAGTTGGTGAGGGTGGCTTCCCAGGTGGCGGTGCTGGTGTCGATATGGGTGGCTTTGACTTCAGCCAATACGGCAATTTTGATGAATTTATCAATGAATTACTAGGACGCTTTGGTGGTGGTGCGCCTCGCGGTGGACCACAAAGCTATTCTTATGGGACTCCTGGCGGTAGACCAGGGGGTGGTTATGGTGGCTTTGGTGACTTTGGTTTTCAAGATGTCGGTGCAGGTGGCGCACAAGATACAGAAGCTGCTATTACTTTAACTTTTGCAGAAGCTTTTGCCGGTTCTCAAAAGCGTTTTAGCTTAGGTAACGAAACGCTAGATGTGCGTATCCCACCTGGTGCAAAACCGGGTAATCGCCTGCGGGTAAGGGGTAAAGGTCAATTTAACCCCATGACTCAACAAAGGGGGGATTTATATTTAAAGGTGGAATTACAACCGCACTCATTCTTCCAGATTGAAGGCGATCATCTTGTCTGCGAAGTGGCGATTACTCCCGATGAAGCGGCTTTAGGCGCATCAATTGATGTACCTACACCCGATGGTAGTGTAAATGTTAAGCTACCGGCTGGTGTGCGTTCTGGTCAATCTTTGCGTTTACGAGGTAAAGGCTGGCCTCTCCCCAAAGGTGGACGTGGTGATCAGTTGGTGAAGGTGGCGATCGTTCCACCGAAAGACATGAGCCAGCAAGAACGAGAATACTATGAAAAAATCCGGGCTATTCGCACCTACGATCCCCGTAGTCATTTACAACAGGTCAAACTTTAAATTCATAATTACGTTTTGTAATGGGGATTTTCCCTCGATACAAAACGTGTTGCTTATAGAAACAGGGGACTGATACCTCTACAATTTCTTACAATAAAAAAGAGAAGGTAAAAATATATTTTTACCTTCTCTTTTTTATCTATAGAGCATCTAAGACTTGTTCGTAGCTTTCATTTGTGCCTCTATTGTGACACTCTTTACACCTTTGACTTCTTTAACTAACTTTTCAGCTTTTTTCAGTTCTTCTTTAGAAGTAGCTGTGCCTTTAATGATAATTTCACCATCCTTATTTTCTACTTCTAATTTAGTCCCTGGTAAGCCGTTCTTTAGCTTATTAGTAACTGTGTTTTTTAAATCTAACTCTGCTTTTCCTAATGAGGTTTTCTGATCCTGCGTTTTGGCTTTAGTATCTGTGCTAGCTGCTGGAATAGTTGTTGGTTTTGCCGTAGATTTGATAGTTTTATCTGTTGTTTGAACAGTTCCATCTGTAGTTTTAGGAGTTTCTGAGGCATTTTTAGCAGCCTCTTCACAGCCAAAAGCACCAACTAATAAAAAACCAGTAACGATAAAGGTAATTAGCTGTTTCATATTTATTTCCTACTTGAATATTTGAAGTGATTAATTGAGGTTTTTTTCAGACTCAGGAGCAAATTTTAAACCATGATAAAACTTGAGACGGTAAATATTTATAGCCAGCCAATATAGCTGTGACTAGAAACTTATACGTCTATTGAATCCTGAAATCCGCAAGCTTATTTGGAGAATTTTAAAATTCTTAAATGACAATTCAACAGTAACAATTTGATTTTTAACAAACTGAATAAGCCTTATAGGAAAAGCAAATTACAAAATAAAACCAATATAAATACTTAATACTGAGTGGCCGTCAAAGATAAGACCTCTTGCAAAAGTCCGAAAATGAGATGTGTCATTCTGAATGAAATGTAGAATCTTTGAGATGTTTCGCTTTGCTCAACATGACAGCTTAAGCATTTATGCAAGCGATCAATAGTAACCTGACAGGGGAGTGCTAATAATTAAACCGCACCTAGCCCTAATCAATAGCATCGATGGGCTAGGCGCGGTTATTGTGATGAAAGCCAATTTTGGTAGTTGGGCAAGGCTTTTAGAGTCATGAAACCTGGTATTGCCTACCTTACAGTTATTAAGAATGGGGCAATATATCAGACTGGAAAGCCTAGCATTTAGTGCCTAATTATACTTTGTTTAATTTTCTTTTCCATAGACGTAGCCACAAAGACAATGACTTGATCCAACTTCCTCCTAGCAAATCGTGAAGTAGGGTATAAAAGCAAGGGATAATAAATAATGTCAAGATGGTTGCCAAGGATAAACCAGAAAACACGACTACACCTAATGGTTGGAGAAATTCTGAACCTTCACCAATTCCCAATGCTAACGGGAACATACCTAGAACTGTGGTGATGGTAGTCATTAAAATGGGGCGTAACCTTTGGGGCGCAGCTTTCAAGATAGCAGTTTTGCGGTCAATTTGCTCTCGTTCACGGATTTGGTTGGCTAATTCCACCATGATGATTGCGTTGTTAACCACAATTCCCACGAGTAAAACCGCACCGACAATTACCGTTGCACCAATGGCAGTTTGAGTCAGGTAAAGTCCAAAAATACCACCAGCTAAGGCTAGGGGAATTGTGAACATAATGGCTAGGGGGTCAATGAGGGAATTGTACTGCACCGCCATAACTACAAACACCAGAAAGGAAGCTAATCCGCCTAGAATTTGCAGTGAACTTTGAAGTTCTTGATTCGATGCGGCTGCTGAACTGGGTAAGACGCTGACACCTTCTGGCAAGTCTAGGCTATCTACTACTGTTTGTACCTGTGCTAAGGCATCACTCAAGCTAGCCCCTTCTGTTAAGTTGCCAGCAAAGATGGCAACTTGGCGTTGGTTGATGCGCTGAATCTCTCCTGGGGCTTGGTCTTCGACAATTTGGGCAACATCACTTAAGCGGACTTGGCGATTGCCATCTACAAATAAGGGTAATCTCTGAAGTTGAGAAGGTGTTTGTACTGATGTTTCATTTAATTGCACCCTGACATCTACTAATCGGTTGTCCCGTTGTAATTGAGTGGGGACGCTGCCTTCCAGGGCTGTTTGAATTGTGTTGCCGATATCTTGGGTAGTTAGTCCCAAAGCTGCAACTCGTTCCCAGTCAGGACGAATTTGAATTTCTGGCTGTCTGTCATCGGCATCGGGGCGGAATCTGGATAGGGTGGCGCGTTCTTCTAAGGCTGCTAAAACTTGACGACCAGCTTCTTCTAAGGTTTGTGAAGTATTACCCTGAAGAATGACGTCAACATCAGCATTGCGGACAGGGGAGTTATTAGCAATTAAACCTCGGACTTGACCAGGGGATAGGCGGAGGCGAATGCCTGCTAAATTTAACTTGTTAAAAGCTTGGGTGACTCTTTCAACGTAAGTATCTATATTACTACCGGGTTTGAGGGTGATATTACTTGTACCGCGCAGGGGATTAGCATTGGTATTAGTCCCAAACAATGCACCCCCGGCTGTAGAGAAAACATATTCTGTTTCTGGTTGTTGGCGGATGATGTCTTCCACCGCACTCATGACTTTGCGGTTAGTTTCTAGAGGCGTACCTGGGGGAAACTGGGCGAATAAATTGGCTTGTCCTGTGTTGATGCGGGGGAGAATTTGTTGCGGGATTTGGGGGGTCATCCACAAGCTACCACCACCAAATAGGATAATTGCGATCGCAATTGTGACTAACCGCCAGCCTAATATCATTCTTAAGAAGCCAGCATACATCCCGGTAGCTGCTTCAAAACTGCGATTAAACTGCCGCAATAGCCAAAATTCGTTTAAATAACTAGAGACTTGCCATCCTAACATTCGAGAGGCGAGCATTGGTACAACGGTAGCGGCAATCACAATGGAAGTAGCTACCGAAAAGCTGATGGTGAGGATTAATTCATTAAATAGTAAAGCAATAAACCCTCCAATTAGCAAGAAAGGCAGCACTGCTACTAAGTTGGTACTAGTAGAGGCAATTAAAGCTGATTCTACTTCTCTACTACTTTGTTCTGCTTGAAAAATTACTTCCTTCTGATGCAAACGCCTTTTATTATCCTTGCCAGGAGTCATACCAACACCCTCGGCAATGTTTTCTAACATGACGATGGAGTTGTCTACGACAATACCTACACCCAAGGCTAAACCACCCAAACTAAAAACGTTGAGAGTTAAGCCAAACACCCCCATCAAGATAATTGCTGCTAGGGTAGCTAAGGGAATGGCAATGACGATAATAAAAGTTTGCCTGAGAGAACCAAGAAATAAGAGAACTGCGATCGCGGCTAGTGCTGTACCAATTAGCCCAGAAGTTGTAACATTAGCAATAGAATTACGGATAAACTTTGATTCATCTAAGGTGGGTGTCATAATTGTCCCTTCAGGGACAACATTAGATTGTTGCAACTGTTCTAAACGTGTTTTTACCGCATCAACTACGTTGATAGTATTCGCATCTGGCTGCTTTTGAATACTGACTTTGACGGCTGGTTCACCGTTAAGGGAAACATAAATCCTTTGTTGTTCTGAACCGTCGATAACTTCGGCAAAGTCTCTTAAATAGACGCGACGATTTGGTGTGGAAGACGGGGAACTAGATGCTGGGGAAGATACTTCAAAAGATAAGTTTTTAATTTCATCCGCACTTTTAAAGCGTCCTACAGTCCGGGTTAGTGGCTCAGAATTCGCTCCCAAAATTCTACCGCCGGAAATATCTTGGTTGCGGTTTCTCAACTCATCTAGGACATCGGTTAAACCGATACCCAAAGCTTGCAAGCGGTCTAAATCAAGGTTGACTCTAATCTCTTCTTGCAAACCTCCTGACACAGCTACCCCTGCTACTCCAGGGACAACACCTAATTCACGGGCGAGTTCTTCTTCGGCAAATACCCGCAAATCTACCCCGCTTAAGGAAGGGGAAGTTAATGCAAATTCGTAAACAGGTAGCTGGGAAGGGTCTATTTTAAATAAGCGTGGTGATTCAATGCTATCTGGTATGGTGCTTCTAGCTCTATTAAAGGCAGCTGTGGCATCGTTTAAGGCTTGGTCAATATTTCCCCCTGGTTGGAAGTATAAATCTATGCTGACTTGTCCTTCACGAGTTTGGGAAAAAACCTGTACCACGCCCTCAGTAGCAGTAAAAGCTTCTTCTAGAGGTTTGGTAACTTCATCAATTGCTACCTCTGGAGAAATACCGGGGGCTTGTATGCGTACACCAATTCGCGGATAGGTAATTGAGGGCAATAAGTCTACAGGTAGTTTAATAACGAAAAAGATACCCAAAACTATTACTGCTAAGGTTAGCATCAGTGTGCCAATATGTCGGCGAATAGATATGGCACTGATACTAAATCCGCCGTTTTTATTTACTTGCTGCATCTCTTGGCTTCACTCCCATTTAAGCCCCTTTGAGGGAATTCAAAATTCAAAAAACAGATTTTTTACTAAACTCATAACTCATAACTCACCACTCATTACTCATTACTCATCACTTCTCCTGTGGTGTTTCTGAAAGAATGGAAAGACGTACAGTTTCCCCATCTTTTAAAGGTCTACCACTACGAACTACATAGCGATCGCCTGGTTGTAAGCCGGATAAAATTTCGACTTTGCCATCAGCTTTTTTACCTAGGGTGACAGCACGAGATGTAACTTTGGTTTTACCTTCTGAGTCTGTCACGACGTAGAGTTTACCATTCTGTTCTTCTGCTGCACCTGGAGCGATGGTTTTGGCTGACTTTTGCAGGGCTGTTTGTGACACCACTACGCGCTGTGGTTTTTCGGTGGCAAAATTAACTCTTGCTAGTAACCCGCTACTGATGTTGTTGTTACTGTTGGGAATCACTACTTCCACTGGGATTAAGCGGGCTGTTGCATCGGCGGTGGGAGAAATGCGGGTGACTCTACCAATTAATTTTTCTTGGGGGAAAGCATCTAAGCGTACTTGTACAGACTGCCCTACCTGAATTTGGCTTAACTCTAATTCAGAAACTTGTACGACAACTTTGATTCGGCTAAAGTCCCCAAGTTTTAAAGCTTCACCACCTGCTTGTAAGAGATTTCCTGGTTCTGAGACTTTTTCGGTGACGACACCAGTGATGGGAGATGTCAGACGAGTATAGGATCTGCGTTCTTGTGTTTGGGCTAATACTGCTTTTTGGGCAAATACTCTACCTTTAGCGGCGGCTACAGCTTGTTGTTCGGTGCGGACTCGCTCTTGGGTAGCCCGGAGGGATTGGGCGGCTGTTTGGGCTTTGGTGTTTGCTTGTTCAGCCATCTGCTCAGAGATTGCCCCTTCTTTGAATAATTGTTGCTGGCGGTTAGCATCTGCTTGGGCTTGTACTAACTCTAGCCGCGCCCTTTCTACTTCCGCACGGGCATTACTGACTTGGGTTGTAGCTCTGGCTACTTCTGATTGCAAGGCTGCTAGCTCGGCTTCGGCTTGTTTTAAGTTGGTTAACAGCAGGGTATCATCTAATTGAGCCAGGGTTTGCCCTTTTTTGACTGTATCACCGACATCTGAGTTTAAAGATAATAGTCTGCCTTCTACTTGCGATCGCAGCGATATGATCTGAAATGGTGTGGTTGTACCTGTATATTCTATTTGTGGTTGCAATCTATCTATCCGAGCAATCGCTACATCTACAGGTGTTGCTTGACCACCTTCTCCTCTAGTGGGTGGCTGAGGCTGTGCCGTAGCTGATTCTTTTGGTAAAGAGCCACAACTAGCAGTTAACATACCCATGCTGAATAGACAAGCTATAAATAGGAAATAGGAAACCCTGGCTTTATGAGTATGATTTTCCACACGGCAATTTGTGTGCGTGTTATTTGACTGCTTAAGAGGTGTGTAAGTTGGCTGTTTCATCGATTTTTGCTGTAATTTTGGCTCAAAATTATCTATTTAGCTTGTTTAAACAAGTTTTTGACATAACAGCTTTTGGTAACCAAACAAACCCGTGTATATGTTGCTGGTAGAGAAATCTGGAGAATATACAAATTGTTTTGAAAAGGGTTTTTGCGTCAAACTTTACTATGTTTACAAAATAATGTCAAAACTAGTTTTTCTAATACATTGCTAATGCACAGGCGAAACACATTTGATATTTGATTTGACTATAACATTGGTATAAATTCGAGCAAAAAAACACTTGAATATCCCAAAGTATAGGAATCGTGGCAATCCAAATCACTAAATAATTTATCTTCTGACATTGCCGACAGTATTGTTTGAAATATAAATAGTTAGCTTTACTAAATATATATCTTAATAGTAACAAAAACGCCAGGGCAATTACGGGGAATTTTCGGTATTTATCCAATATATTAAAAATTCTAAACTAACATTGCCTTTTATCCTCATGTATTATATGAGTAAAGCCGAATTTTTATTCCTTTTAGGTGAGGACAATTACGAGTGATATCACCGCTAAAAGTTGCACACACTGCTGATGAGTCCCAAATCATCGAATTTTTTCAAGAATCAGTTGGTCAGTGGCTCTCAGAAAGACGTTATTACACTCTCCCGGACGGTGATACCAAAGAAATACAGAGTATGATCACCATCCGATTTTTAGAACGAGGATGTGATGAATTGCAAAAGCTGGCTCAGATACATGATCTAACTGATGCAGTGATGTTAATTTGTGGTGCTGAAGTTAATTGGTCTAGCACAGACACCCTCAAAAATCGGCAGGAGTCACAAGGGTCTACATTATTTGGGGCTTTAGGAAGTGTATTGTATCGCGATCGCGGTTTTGCCACATCTAAGCCAGTCACCGCCAAGTATTCTTTCCCTAACCCCAAAACTCTATGTCTGCGGACAGAGTATAACGGTTCAGTCTTTGAGGAAGAGTTAAAGTTAGTTGGTAGTAAATATCGCACCAGACAAACGATTATTTCCCGCGCTGGTGAACAGTTAATGATTGGGCAGTATTTAGAAAAGAGAATAGATTAATTTGTGGTGGCGATGGCGTACCGACCTCGCTCTCACCCTGGTATATAGCCAATCATCCTTCATTCGTGAGAGTCTAAAACCCCGGTTTCTCAGAGAAACTGGGGTTCTAAATTCTTGCACTTATCAGGAATCTGCTTTAACGTGAGTTCGACGAATAAAAAAACCCCTCTCCAAACTTCTCTGCAAGGAGAGAGGCTTTTAAACCCCATTCCATTTTTCGTTGATATGTTAGCTCTTTACTCCCCTCTCCGCGTCGGAGAGGGGCTGGGGGAGAGGTCAAAAAGACTTGTCGAACTCACGTTGCTTTAGTTTTGACGCTTAAATTTCAGCATACCCATTGCAGCCGCAGCTAATAAGCCAAAGATAGTTCCAGGCTCAGGGACAGATTTTATCCCATCATCAATTGAGAAAACGGTTGTAGTTCCACTGACCTCATTGGCTGTCACCAATAAGGGGTTACCATTGGGACTATCTTGGGCTGAAATTAACAGAAGCCCTTCTACGCCTAAGTCTCCCACGGCTGGATTAGTCTTACCATCTATGGTTGGACTAACGTTGAAATCACGATTGTTAACGTATTCAACAAAAGTAGGCTGGAGTGGGTCGGTGATATCATAGACCATTACACCACCAATGCGCTCTAATCCTACGAAGGCGTAAAAGCGACCATTAATTTCAGCAACTTTCACATCTTCTGGTTCTGGGCCTTTGTTGTCGCTGCGGTTATCAAATGAGTTGCTCTCTTCATGATTAGAGTTGAAGAATTGAGGTAGAAGTTGGGCAGTAATTTGCTCAAAGTCATCGCCGCTATCATAGACTTGCTTGAGTTCGCCTGTGTCTTCATCCCACTCAAAAATTGAGAAGGAACGACCACCAAAAGCGTAAATCTCTTCAAACAGACCTTCACTATTCTTGCCGAGAGTTGTGGTGACTGTTAAACGACCCAAGTTGGTATTATTTTTCAAAGCACCAGCATTAGGAAAAGCAGTGGGATCGAGTTGATAATCAGGGTCATTTACCCTGCTTTCTTCTGCAAAACCATCGTATTCACGAGCATCACCCTCGTTAGCTGTGACAATATAGGTTTTGCCATTAAGTGTATAGGAAGTTATACCATCGGGTTGGTACATCCCCAAAACTGGCCATTTAGCAATGTTGATAGCATTATCGCGATCGCTCGCATCAAAGCCATTTCCTGGTAGGCTATGATCCTTGAAACCTAAAGGAATAATGTCTGTAAACACATTATTGATCAAGTCGAGGGTGGCGATCGCATTATTTTCCTGCAAAACCACCCAAGCCTTAGTAGAATCTTGAGAAACAGTAATGTACTCTGGCTCTAAATCCTGAGCAACACTAGCATTAGGGCCAAATATTCTTACTCCCGCAGTTCGTAGCTGATCAATCTGGCTGTTAAATTGGGTAAAGCCAGCATTAATGACACTAAAATCAGCAAGATTAATAATACTCACTGAGCCTTCTGGGTCAACGCTATCGGCTTGATTGTAACTATTTGGTTCACCTTCGTTAGCTACTAACACACGAGTTCCATCGGGTGTAAAGGTGAGCATATCAGGCAACGCTCCCACAGCGACAGAATTTAAGAAATCACCATTGGCGTTAAAAAATACAGCCTGACCATTGTTTTGCTTGGTAGATGCTTCCACTGCTGCTACTAGCAAGCCATTCTTGAAGGCGATGCTATTAGCCCCACCACCATAGGTAGTAATATCAAGAGTCTTAAATAATGAAGGCTTATTTGGGTCACTAATATTGATGATGTCAATACTGTTAGTGCTTCCATTGCTTACAAACAGTCTTTTCGTCACAGGGTCATAAGTCGGGATTTCTGCTCCCCCTCCACCGAAGATACCTGTGTTGTAAGTACCAATAGGTTTGAGCGTCAATGCGGCTGCTGGAGTTGCCATTGCTCCTAACAAAATAGCAGATGGAGCTAGTAGGGCGATAAGCTTTTTGATAGACATGATTGTAGTGAATTTTGAAACGCTTAACTTCTTGATTTCAGACACGGTGTACCTCTTTCCCGCCGATTGAACGCATGAAAATTCACCCACCAAGCTCTATTAAGCTTTGCGGATAATTCATGTATGTTTGCCGAGTAGACTAAATCAGTCGGAAGTCGTCACGCGGAGTTAGACGAATCACGAATTACGTGTACATCTGAAAAGTTATTCGTTTTAAGTTAAGTAATTTATAACCAAAGGTTAACTAAAGATTAAGTACAGTGTTTTCACTTAATCTTTATCTAAGCAGGATAAAGCTTTATCTAAGATTTGCACTTGCATCCAGTAGCATTTCGCCTGTAAATTTGCTCAACAAGAATACCCGTATCTTGGAAATACGGGGCTGTCAAATCTCATAAAGCAAAAAGATGACTACATATGTAACTCGAACCCAGGTAAAACATCTTCACCAAGAAGTAGAGTTGGCATTTTCACTATTTCTTTTAGCTGTCCCTGGCGGTAAATTTCTACCTCTCCATCTTGAGGGTTAATTAACCAGCCTAAGCGCAAGCCATTATCTATATATTCCTGCATCTTATCTTGGAGAGACTTAAGGCGATCGCTCTTTGATCTCAGTTCTATGAGAAAATCTGGCACTAATGGCGGAAATTTCTCCTGTTCCTCAATAGTTAGTGCTTCCCATCTTGACAATCTTATCCAAGACACATCAGGCGATCGTTTTGCTCCATTCGGTAGCCGGAATATTGTTGATGAACTAAAAACTACTCCTAATTTTGTTTGGCGATTCCAAATACTCAAATTAGTAATCAAGCCTGCTTCGAGAATACCAGTTTCTCCTCCCACTGGTGGCACAATGATCAATTCTCCGGTTGCACTGAGTTCTAGATTTAAATCCCGATTTGCCATGCACAGCCTATAAAACTGCTCGTCAGTGAGGCGAACTGCTGGTTCTAAATTTATGACAACAGTATCCATTGAACTGCTCCTTCCCAAAAGTTGGGAATTGGAAGTGCGATTAGATTAGCTAGCGTACAAAAATATTACCTAACCTAATGAGTGGCATCAAGAAAAAACTGTAATTTTTTCAGTATCAGGGGCGTAAATTCATACGCCCCTAGCAAGGTATTTTCAAAGCAAGTTAGATTGGTGCGTCCCACTTCTCCATAAAGCGATTTGGATAGTTAAGTTCGGTGAATCCAAATTGTCGATACAATTCATGAGCATCCTGCGTTGCCAACAACCATCGACGCAATCCCTGCAATTCAGGGTGGGAAGTAATTGTTTTGAGCAGCCACTTGCCTAAACCTTGCCCACGAAAAGGCTCTAAAACAAACACATCAGCAACATAGGCAAATGTGGCATAGTCTGTTACGAGGCGGGCAAAGCCAATCTGTTGTTTCCCTTGATATAAGCCGAATACCAGAGAATTTTGAATGGATAGCTGGAGAACCTCAAGCGATAAACCCTTACCCCAGTAGGAATTAGATAGAAACTGGTGTATCACATTCAAGTTTAGCTGATTGATATCTGTGCTGATGGAATACTCACCTTGCAACCACTCTCTAAGCATAAAATTGGCACAATCAACAATTAATAATGGTTGCCTGACTTACGGTGATGTACAGCCGTCACACCATCCTGATTTAACACTTTGCCATTCTCGACAGTCGCATAAACCAACCAATGATCGCTTGATTCCAGGCGGTTTTGTACTGAACATTCCAAGTATGCTAAAGCATCCTTAAGTATAGGACTGCCGTTTTCTGCTTCTTCAGTGGCGACATCAGCAAATCGGTCTTGTGCTGGGCTAAAGGGTTTGAGGAACTGTTTCATCAATCCCAAGTGATTGCCTTCTTTGAGTATGTTAAGGACAAATTTATCACCTGAGTGTGTTAGGCTTTCCACTGCCCTATCTTTAGCAACAGCAATAGTTAAACCAGGAGGATTAAAGCTAGCTTGCGCCACCCAAGAGGCTAACATCGCGCTGGAAATATCGCCTTGCTTGGCGGTGACAACACACAAAGAACCCACTAGTCGCCCCACTGCTTGTTCTACGTTGGTGGCGGGTTGGCTGGATGCACGAACTTTTTTAGCTTTTTTCAGGGTTTGAGCAAAGTCTGTTCCGGCTTCTTCACACAATTGCAAAGTCGCATCGTCGGGTTTGAATTTCACGCGAATAGCATCAAAACCAAACCGATAACCAGCATCTTTGAGTTTGCTTTCAATTAAATCAACCGCTTCCCCACTCCAGCCAAATGAACCAAACACACCTGCAAGTTTATTGTTAGTGGCGGTGGATAAGACAATTCCTAACGCTGTTTGCACTGGTGTTGGTGCATGGCCGCCAAGGGTAGGCGAACCAATGACAAAACCATCCGACTTTTCCACAGCCGCTCGGATTTCTTCTGGTTCGGTAAATTCGCAGTTAATTGATTCTACCGCCACGCCGGCTTTAGTAATCCCCCGCGCGATCGCCTGGGCTAATGTTGCTGTATTCCCATAAGCAGAAGCATAAATTAACGCCACTGTCAAGTCAGCCGAGGCTTGTTGTTGAATCCATTCTCGATAGGCGTGGGTAAGTTCAATTAAGCCGTAACGGACTATCGGCCCGTGTCCGGTGGCGTACATCCGCACAGGTAAATCAGCGAGTTTATCTAGTGCTGTTTCTACTTGTTTGGCGTGGGGTGCAATCACACAATCGAAATAATAGCGGCGGTCTTCGTTGATAGATTGCCAACCTTCATCAAATACTTGATCACCGCAAATATGCGCTGCAAATAATTTATCTGAATAGAGAATTTCTGTTTGGGGGTCGTAGGTGCAGAGTGCATCTGCATAGCGGGGGTTGGGTGTGGGGATAAATTGCAAATGATGACCTTTGCCTAAATCTAGGGTTTCATCTCCCCGCATGACGAGAATTGGCAAGTCCTGATTTTCTAACGCGCCACGCAAATTAATCGCCCCTGGATTGGAACAAACGAAAGTAATTTGCGGTGCGACTTCCAGTAAAGCTTTGAGGGTAGCAGCACGGTTAGGGTTAACGTGACTGAGAATGACATAATCAATGGTTTTGACATCAAACCGTTGCTGTAAAGCTTCCAGGTAAATTTGCGTGAAGGTTTCTCCTGGGGGGTCAATCAGAGCAAATTTATCGCCTTGAATTAGATAAGAGTTAGCAGTTGTACCCTTGGCGAGAGCATATTCAATTTCAAATCTTAATCTAGACCAACTGCGCGATCGCACAATTATGGTATCAGTGCCAATGGGCATCACTTGAATGTCACGGGGTTTAGTTAATGGCATGATAAGTCACTTGTTTTTCAAGTATTTTTTGATAAATTCATCACTGGATTTAAACCATTGCCACAGTGTAGGCAGAGTCCACAACTGTAGTAAATGAATAGCTATTTATCATTAAAGCTTAGTTTGTTTGATTAGATTTTCAGCGTTTATTATGAATAGGATAACTGTTTAGTAATTATAGATATCGGAATTTGGACTTAGTTTTAGTAGGGTGCGTCAGTAGGAATAATTTCTTAGTGTAGTTAGCTTTTCTGACACTGACGCACCCTACATAATCCCTTAACAGAGCGATCGCCAAAAACAACGCTGTTACAATAAAGCCATACTCGATGCCGTATCCATCCTATGACCATCGCTCCAGAAAAAAATCCGCAAACAGTTAAATATCGATCCAGATACAATCTGAGTATTTTAGGTAGCAACTATGCAAAATCTTACCAGAATTACCCGTAATCCAGAGGTGATGGGTGGTAAACCCTGCATTCGGGGAATGCGCGTTACTGTTGGTACTATCATCGGCTTAATGGCATCTGGACACAGTAATAGTGATATCCTCAAAGCGTATCCCTATCTGGAAGAAGCTGATATTTATGAGGCACTTGCCTATGCTGCATGGCGAGTTGAAGAAATTGAAGTACCTCTCAGAACTGCATGAAAATTTTGATTGATATGAACCTTTCTCCTGATTGGGTTGCAGTTTTTCAAAAGTACAATATTTCATCTGTTCACTGGTCTAGCATTGGCAACCCTTGTGAAAAAGACGCAATCATTATGGAGTGGGCGAGAACTAATGGTTATATAGTCTTTACTCACGATTTAGACTTTGGCACTTTGTTAGCTGCAACAGGTGCTGATACCCCTAGTGTAATTCAAGTTCGCGCTCAGGATATTTTGCCAAACAGTATCGAAAATCTGGTAATTTCAGCCCTGAATCAGTTTGAGTCTTTACTAGAGTCAGGGGCATTGGTTACTATTGACCAAGCTCAATCTAGAGTGCGTATTTTACCAATTCGGAAATAGCTATTTGTAATGTCGCTGCTGCAAAAATGCTTAAATTATTCTGGTGAAGAGGATTTTCTTTAAGCTTCGTATTGTGCGAGTAGCAAAATTATGCTGATGCCAAGCTTGATAGAAATCAGGATAAGGCATATTCTGGGCGCATTTCCACAAGACATTATAAGATTCTTGAGTCAGTTGCCAATAACTACTAAAAGCCTTAACTAATTCAAAGCGATGGTTATTATTTTGTATGATTTGCCATAAGCTTTCTGACACTTGCCAGCGAATTTTATAATCTAAATTATTTGATTGCAGTAGTTGTACTAAAGCAGTAATTACTTTTCTGTTTCCTGTGCCAATTTTATTTAAGCTAGATGCCACCTGCCAACGAGTTTTGTCTTCTAAGTTAGTTGATTGCAGTAAGTATAACAAAGCATTAATTGCAGTTTCATTGCCTGTGCCAATTTTTTCTAAGCTAGACGCAACCAGCGCACGAGTAAAGCCAGACACATCCTGTGATTGTAGCAATTGCACCAAGCCAGTTATGGCGATATCATTGCCATAAGCAATTTGACATAAGCTTTCTGCTACTTGCACACGAGCCAAGTCACCAATATTGGTTAATTGGAGTAGTTGAAGCAATGCAGCAATCGCCTTTTCATTGCCCATAGCGATTTTCTTGAAGCTTTCAGTCGCCTGCACACGGAGTAAGTCAGGTACATCCTGTGATAGCATCAGTTGCACCAAGGTTACAATTATTTTTTCATCATCAGGGTCTGTTTGGCATAAGTTGTGTGTTGTTTGCACATGGGTTAAGTCAAATGTATCTTGTGATTCTAATAGTTTTACCAAAGCAGTGATGGCTATATCGGCAATATCATTGCCAGGGTCGATTTTTTGTAAGCTTTCTGCCGCTTGCCATCGCGTAAAGTTAGAGACATCTTGTGATTGCAGCAGTTGAACTAAAGCAGTTATAACTTTGTCATTCCCTATACCGATCTTTTCTAAGTTAGATATAGCCAGCCGTCCCATAAAGCTAGAGACATCTTGTGATTGCAATAGTTGCACTAAGGTAGCGATCGCAATCTCATTATATGTACCGATTTGCCCTAACTCGCATAGAATCCGCCAACGGGTATCCGCATCTATATTGTTTGATTGCAGGAGTTGCACTAAGGCTGAGATCACAATTTCATTGTCTGTGCCGATTTGTCTTAAATCAGACACAATCTGCCAACGATTAACCTCATCTACACTTGTTGATTGCAGCAGTTGTAACAAGACAGTGATCGCATTCTCATTACCAGGGTCAATTTTCCCTAGACTTTTTGCGATCTGCCAGTAAGTTTTGTCATCAAAATCTTTTGAATGCAAGAGTTCTATCAAGACGGTGATTGCCAATTCATTACCTGGATCTATTCTCCCTAAGCTTTCTGCTGCTTCCCTACGAGTTGTATCATCTACTGCTTTTGATTGCAGCAGTTTCACCAATGCCGCGATCGCAAATTCATTACCTGTGCCGATTTGCCCTAAGTTCGATACTATCTTGCTTCGGGTGGAGTCAGACAGATTTTTTGATTGCAGCAGTTGCACTAAGGCGGCTATCACTTTTGTTCGGTCTGTATGTTGCAATACTGACCTAGCTTCCTCGGTAATTACATTGGGAAATTCTATCCATTTCTGTTTTTTGGCATTGAAATAACCAAAGCTCAACATTATAATTAGAACTACTATTAAATCTGCTCTAGAATAATCTCTGAATTCGGCAATACCTGCTGCTGCTAAACAATAAGCTCGACACGAATAAAGTTTACATTTGTTACATCCATCTTTAAACTTCATTAAAGTTGTAATAAAAAACTCTTTCTGATCCTGGGCTAAATCTTGCCTCCCTAACCAAAGTAATATTGTTTGCTTCCACTGCGGTTCAAAGATGCGATAAGTCCCTTGACTGGGATTTTTAGAAACGTGGTTAAGAAAGAAATGCCAATCATCAATTGCTGTAGCAGCAAAATACTCTTGAAATGAGGCATGAAAAAAAGCATAAAGAGGTTTTCTATTTGTATCTATACCAACACGGTTGAGCCAGCCCCGATTTAGTGATAATTTAAATAACGAATTTTCATCATCAGCATCTCCCAAAAAATCACTAACAAAATCCTGACGCAAGCGAAAACGGGTTGCTTCTTTATCTATGGCTGCTTTCGCTAATTCACCTAATTTGATATTGAGTTGCTGACGCTGGTGAGAGTTTAGAGCAAATTCTTCTTTTTTCCACTTGTCAAAATCATCAACAAATTGCTGATAAAGTCCCGCTTGGGTATCTGGTAATTTGCCATCTCCTGATTGCCAATTCAAACACAACAGTGTTAACCGCAGGGGATTTTTTACTAAATCCTGAATCCGTTCTTTACCTGATTCTTTCAAAGCAGTGCATAAATCCTCGCCTATTTCTGGATTAGTAACAAACCATTTGTGAATAAATTCCTCTACCTGTCCTGGATAAGAAAAATCTAAAGTGCGATAAATATCAAAATCATCAAGTGCATTAATTCCAGCATCCCACAGATTAACCCGACAAGTTAAGACAATTCGTGCTTGAAAAATAAACCCTGATTCCCGAAATTGGCGTGAAATTTCTGTTAGCGGATTACCTGAAGCTGCGGACATTTCATCTAATCCATCTAGCAGCAGCCAGACATTTCTTTGATTAAATAAAGCAACAAAATCATCTTCCTGTCGCTGAGTAGGTTTAGCTTTACCTCTTTTCCTCGCAGCAGCAGTTAGCCAAGTCCCTAACAGATATTCCTCTAATTTTTGTCCTTGTAAATCTGCTAAAGATACCCAAATGATAATCGACTGGGGAATCTCACGAGATACCCAGTTAGCAATCTGCTGTAACAGCGTTGTCTTTCCTGCGCCTGGTTCACCAATAATTGCAATTCGCCTACCCTTACTTTTCGGCGTGTTCTGGTGTTTGAGAACTTCTTTCAGAAAAGCACCATGCTCAAATGTTTTGGTGATTTCTGTCTCCTTATACAGTTCTGAACCCTGTTCTGGAGAAATATCACCTTGAGGCTTCGGCTGTTTTTTACGCTCAACTAATCCCAGTGGTACATAAACATCATCAACTTGCAGTGCAACGCCTTCAGTTGATGTCAAAAGATTTGTTGTCAGCTTGCGCCGTTCTGCAATTATTTCACAACAGATTTCACGCCAGTCATCAGGAGTTAACTTTGTCCCCTCCTCCCCTGGAGACGATTGTAGTCAGTTAAACGTAACTGGCGCGTTAAATTGATTACCTTGAAAAACATTATGAATCTGTTCTGCTAACTTTGCATTGTTGACAACTGATGGATGAGATTTGATTTCTGCTGCTTTATTTTTAATTTCCTTAGCAACCTCAGATTGATCATTATTAACTGCTGCTTCCACATCCACAACAGCTTGAGCAATTTCGGGATCTTGTGCTGCTTGTGTCAATTCTAATACTACTTGACCGTAATCTAATCTCTGCGGTTCATTACTGGTAAGAGATGGTGCTTTATTCTTTCGGCGTAGCAATTCTATCAACTTACCAGGAGCAGTCCATAAAACATCACCGATATTTTCGCCGGTTTTCTCTTGTACTTTAGTCCAAAGTACACCAGCTACAGCAATCAGGAAACTCTCAAGTGTCATATATCAACTATAAGTAAGCTAATATATGTATTCTAGTGGTGAAATTACTTATACGCCAAATGTGATGGCGATCGCTCTTGGCGGCCTTTTAATCAAGTCTACAGAACGAGTTTACACCTAAACTTAGGTAAGATGAAATGCGATCGCCATAACTCATCAAGGTTATATCTTACCTGTATTTCTCCACAGATTCCACAGCAATATCAAATTGTTGAGCAATCTGTTCTACACTCATCCCAGTTTTTAGTAACAGTGGGACAGCAATTTTCAACATTTCTTCTCGACCTTCAGCTTTGGCTTCCTGATATACTCTTGTTTGCTCTAAAGTTATTCCTAGCATAGCTTCTACTTCCTCTCTACTCAAAGACGAAAACTTGTACACAGCAATTGTCGTAATGATTTCGATGATTTCGGTTTTCGGCAGTGTGCCTGTTTCTTCTAATTTTACCCTTTGAATTAGTTGCTTGGCTTGCTCTGCCATTTTTTCAGAGGATGCAATTGTTAACTGCATTAAGTTGATGCTGATTGGCAGAGTATCAGAAGTTCCTAACTCATCTAAATAAATGCGTTGCACTTGGTTGCTATTTAAAAATATGCGATGAGTTCTTGTATCATTTGGCTCTAAACTCCGTGATGGAAATATTACTACACAGTACCAATCATCGTATTGAGATTGATTGCGGTACAAATAGGTCAGCGACTCGGTAAAAAAGCGATGATAAAGACTTTCATCTTTCTGAAATTGAACTTCGGCAAAAAAGATAACTCTAGATGTTGCGTTTTCTGGTGGTAAAAAAACACCATCAATGCGAAAGGCGGTTTCTTTTACTTCCACTGATTCAAATCGATAGTTTTGCGCCTGTGCAGGGTGGTTATCAATGATTTCAAATATTAAGGCTGGAAATCGTTTGAAAATTTGGTAATAAATAGAATCACGTTTCATGAAAACATAAATATATGTTGATTATTTATGATTAATTTTATCAGGTTTTATCTACGCATTAACAAGAAATATTTATAAGTTGCTAAATGAATTTATCCAGTTTCATTGTATTAAGCAATGATACTATTTTGCTCTATCAAAACTTGAGAATTCCTCAAAAAAATTTTGCCTTGTGTGTTACTAAGTATAAAAAAATACTTTAATATTAAGATATAAATAAAGGCGATCGCCAAATTCCACTCAGAAAACAGCGTAGGCATAGCCCGTCATAGACATCGCTTTAATCAAAACCCTAAACACTACTATGTTTGCATTTTAGTAGGGTGCGTCAGTATCAAGATTTTCTTGGTGTAGTTAGGTTTTCTCACACTGACGCACCCTACATTTTGGCTATTTTTTAGGAAGGAAGTCCCTTAGTAATGATTTCCGACTTTGCGGTGGTGAACGGCTGTTAAGGCTTCGGGTTTAGAAACACGACCTTCTTGGACTGTGCTGTATACTGCCCAATGGTCGCCGCAGTCCATGCGACTTACTACTTCGCACTCCATGTAAGCTAAGGCATCGGCGAGGATGGGTGTACCGTTTTCGGCTCTTTGGGTTCTGACTCCTTCAAATCGGTCTGCACCGGGGGCAAATCGTTTTAAGAAGTGCCGCATGAGGACTTGATAGTTACCTTCTTCTAAGACATTGAGGACGAAGCGATCGCCTACTTGCATTAGTGATTCAATTGCTCTATCTTTAGCTACTGCAATGGATAATCCTAATGGTTTGAAGCTGGCTTGACTCACCCACGAAGCTAGCATCGCGCTAGAGACTTCGCCTTTTTTGGCGGTAATAATATATAGTCCACCGCTAATTCTTCCCAGGGCTTTGTCTAAATCAGCACCTAGGGATTTCATGGCTTTAATGCTGCGATCGCGTGTTACCCACTGTCCTAAGTCTGTACCCGCTTCTTCACACTGCTTGTAGGTGTTTTCTGTGGGTGTTTGTTTAATCCGAATCTCCGGAAAAACCGTTGTTAAACCCAAATTGCGGAATTTACTTAGTAAAGGATCGATGGGTTCATCATCGCCGCCGCCTGTTTCAAATATGCCTATGGCTTGTTTCTCTTTGGCAGAACCTAAAACTGTACTCAGTGCGGCTTGAATGCTAGCAGCACCGGAAGCAGGAGGCATCCCGATGACTAGCCCAGCGCAGCGTCCGACTAGTTCGCGCAGTTCTTGTAAGTCTACGGCTGAACCCAAATCTACTACTTCTACGGCTACGCCTGTTTTGTTGATACCGTTGATTATAGTTTGGGCGAGGCGATCGCTATAGCCATATTCGGAAACGTAAAATACGCCAACGGTAGTTTCTGCTTTGCTTTGGGTTTGACTCCATTTACGGTAACGTCCAATTAGTTCTTCAACGTGATGGGAGAGTAATGGCCCATGACCGGTGGCGACCATTTTCACAGCCGGTAATTCTCCCATGCGTTTGAGGGCAGATAACACTGACCGCGCATTTGGCCCCATCAAGCATTCATAATAGTAGTGAAAATCAGCTTCAATGGTTTTCAAGTCTTCGTCAAAGGTGCTATCAGAACAGTAGTGCATTCCGAAAGCATCGCAGGTGTAAAGGATTTGGGTTTTGTGGTCGAAGCTAAATATGGTGTCAGGCCAGTGTAAATTGGGAGCAATCACAAATTCCATTTCGTGACCGTTACCTAAATCCAAGCGATCGCCATTTTTGACAATCTTCCGCTTAAATGGCTGATGTACCAAGTCTTCCAGAAATTGGATTGCCACTTTAGAACCCACAACTGTAATATCTGGAGACATCTGTAACAAATCTTTGACTAAGCCACTATGGTCTGGTTCGGTGTGGCTAATGATCAAATAATCGATATCTGTAGGATTGATTAAGCCTGTGAGAGTATCAAAATATAGTTTACGGAACTTTTCATGGGAAGTATCAACTAAGGCTGTTTGCTCACCGCGTATCAGAAATGAGTTATAGGTAGTACCGTTTTGTAAACCAAACTCAATATCAAAGCGATCGCGATCCCAATCTAGAGAACGAATTGCTGTAGTCTTTTCAGCAATTTCTCCAGTCTGTATGGTGAGCCGTTTTTCAGTTTTATCGGTTACTGCTACCATAACTATCTCCTTAACACAATGAGTATTTATTCCTCTATTCCTATTGTGGCACGGGTTGTTTGTTAACTTTTATTAAAAACCCTATATATAAGTTAAAAAAATCAAAAGTGTGAAACCGTACCAACACCCAACATACACTGAGAATATATGGCTAGCCTTGGAAATTGGCAATTCCCGGCTGCATTGGGGTTTATTCATGGGCAAAACCCTGAACCATACTTGGGATACTGAGTATTTATCTGAGTCAGCTATACAGTTGTTGGCTCACTGTGAAACATTAAATGATTTGCAGAATGGGGAATGGAAACAAGGGGAGAAGGGAGTAACTTCACTTCCCCATCTCCTTAGTCAGCACCTGCTAAACGCCGCGCTACCGCTAACAGCACTCCCTATTGTCATCGCCTCTGTAGTACCGAAGCAAACTGCATTTTGGCAAACTTACCCCAATGTTCACGTAACTACTTTAGATCAAATACCCCTCAAAAATATATATCCCACCCTGGGAATTGACCGCGCTTTGGCTTTGTGGGGTGCGGGGATGACTTGGGGTTTTCCGATGTTGGTAATGGATGCGGGAACAGCACTGACTTTTACGGGTGCAGATGCTAATCAGTGTTTAGTTGGTGGCGCGATTTTACCGGGGGTGGGTTTACAATTGGCGAGCTTAGGTCAAAAAACTGGCCAATTACCCCAATTAAGTATAGAAGCAATTCAATCTTTACCTCAACGTTTTGCGCTAAATACACCAGAGGCAATTCAAAGCGGTGTGATTTATACTTTATTGGCTGGAATTAAAGATTTTCTTACGGATTGGTGGCAATTATTTCCGAATGGAAAAGTAGCGATAAAAGGAGGCGATCGCACTTTACTATTAAACTATCTACAAGCCTTATATCCTGAAATAGCCTCACTTTTAATAGTAGAACCAAATTTAATCTTTTGGGGAATGCAAAAAATAGTAATAACCTAAGTGAATAAATACTTTTATAGGTTCACGCAAAGGTGCAGAGAGAAGAACAAAAATATACTTTCAATCTATTAATTTATCATGCAACAAGTTGAATGATAAATTAATTCTCTGCGTGAGCCTACGCTTACCTCTGTGAACCTACCCTGCGGGAACGCTTAAAAGCGAATGCGTTGAAATCCGCATATTGCCTATTTACGATTCCCAAAAACAAACTCTCGAATATCTCCAGCCACAACACCAGCACAAGATTTTGGTAAATCATCAGTAGCATGAGAAATCATTTTCAATTCCACTTGAGGAATAAGTTTACTGTAAACTTCACTGCGAACTAAAGCATCAGGAGAATCTTTACTTCCTTGTAAAATCAACACCGGAACTTCTATTTTATGTAATAGACTTTGTAATAATTCCGCCGTAATTTCTGGTGCTTGTCGTTGAAATAATAATTGGCAAGCTGTAGGGTGTTTTATTATCTTTTGGCGTGTTTGCCAATCCTGTTCGATTTTCTCGTGTAGTCCAAAAATCTTAGTGATAAAACGCAGCGATCGCAGTATCTTAAAAAATAGTGGCGATCTTTTAACTAACTTCTGCATCTTCTGCCAATAAGCCTCCTGTCCTGGAATTTTCACACCCTCCGGTGCTATCAAGACTAACTTATCAACTTGCTCTGGATATTTTAGGGCGTAACTAGCCGCAATCCAACCCCCAAGGGAATGCCCTACTAAGTATACTTTTTCTAATTTTAATGCTTCCAGAAACTCAGCAATACATTCCACTTGTAAATCAATTGAGTGATGAATGCTGGGATGTTCAGACTCCCCAAACCCTAATAAATCTGGGGCAAAGCAATGGAAATCTTTAGCAAGTAACTCCATTACAGATACCCATTGGCTACTTTCATGCCAATTGCCATGTAACAAAACGATAGGAATCCCTTCCCCAGCTTCACGCCAGAATAATAGCCCTTGAGATAGCTTTCTCCGGGCGTTACGTAACAGCGTATCCATCTTGATTTAACAACCCAATATAGCGAGTTTTAGGTTTGAAATTAGATTTTTTCGCATAAATCTAAGTTGCTAATTTTAACCTAAAATTCTACATATTTTTATGCAACCCACTGGGAATTGTATTCGCAATGACTTAGAACTCAACACTCATAACTATTTTCAAGCTAGCGTTGTTAAGCCATGCAAATAGTCTCGTAGCTGGCGCGAGTGGTCATGAGACATCGGTTCTGAAGGTAGGGCATCAGGAGGGAAAGCTTGGATTTCCATGACTTCCAATTCATCCTGAATTACCATTTTCCCCTCGACCTCCGCTTCCACTACCACGCAAATTGAATGGATTCTGGGATCACGGTCTGGAGAAGAGTAAACCCCCACTAATCGCTTAATTTGTGATACTTCCAGTCCAGTTTCTTCCATTAATTCCCGGTGGACTGTACTGGGGATATCTTCTCCCCAGTCTACCATGCCCCCAGGCAATGCCCAAAGACCATCGTCGCGCCGCCGGATTAATACAATTCGTCCGTCAGGTAATATCGGGATGATACTAGTTCCTGTAATCGGATGACGGAAAATAATACCTAGTACAGTTTGTCCAATACGCCACAGACTACGTGCGGATTGGATGGGTGCCGCAAAAAGAGCAAGAACGTTCAATCTGAAAATGTTTATATTGTGTTCTTTAATCACCTGTCACCTGCATAACTTCAACTATTTAAAGAGTTGAATTTTGCTGTAAACAAATATGATTGTTGTTTAAGGGTATATTTTAACCATATTTTCCTACAATATCAACTTCACTATTGATTTGCAAACGTTTTCCTTGTATGTATCTTTCCGAGCCAAAATTATTTTTGTCTCGTCTTTTTGGAAATTAATTATCAATGAATATTTTATAATGCTGGATTAATAGCATTTGTTAAATTCTGGTTAATAAAATTTAAAAGTACATATTTAAATCAGAAAAATATTCTATAGGTATCTAATTGAATAACTAAAATTACTTGCATAGTTAGGGCAGAAGTGAGAAGTATAGGTAACTTTAAAGCAGCTTATTGAGATTGTATTTAGTACAGGGCAGTGTAAACAAACCATTCCAAATCATTGAATTTTGAATTTTGCCTTGCGGTACTAGCTTCACAAAAATAAAATAAAATATGAGTTTTATATAATTAAAAATACCTGCCATGTATAATATCTATAGCTACACTATATGAATTCACTATAGTTTTTGGAAACCATGATAATTCAAAACCCAATTTTTTTTGATTATTAAGAATGACTGGGAATTGGTATCTTCACAAAGTATATATAGTCTTACCACACACAATATATTGATTTTTGATAAATTTTGAGAATTTATTTTAATTTTTTAGTGTGAAAATTCCCTTGCATTGGGAAATATTGACATTATTCAATTAAATACGGTATCATAGTATGCTGTTTAAAGTATATACAGTTGTAAGCTAGGCTAAAATCGTATCAATAACACCAGTAGCTGATATTGTGTACCAATTGTGTACCAGATGCCTAGCCGCTCTTTTTGTTGTTTATTCATGAGGTGAACATGGCAAAGCGCCGTAACCCGAAAAAAGAAAAGGCGCTACGGAACCAGGCATACGCCAGAAAGTTTCGTAAACGGACTACAACCGGAAAAATGCAGAGAAGATTCCAACAAAGACCACCTAAGAGTGAGGAAGATGAGGGCGCAGCAACAATTGATGCTGAATAAGCTACCTTCTGAACCTGAACTTCTGTGAGTGTTTTAGTTGTGGGGGCGTACTTTTAGTACGTCCTTAATTTTTTGTGGGCATGGGGCAATTCAATGAGTGGATTTTGGATTTTAGATTAAACCCCAATCCCCAATCCCCAGCCTTTCAATGAGTGGATTTTAGATTATTCAATCCAAAATCTAAAATCCGTCTTGAAAAGTTGAGCCACTGCGTTGGAAGGGTTTCCCGGCTTGTAGCAAGTGGCGTTCCTAGGTTGGGAAACCAGCCTACAGAACTTTCCGCAAAATCTAATCTAAAATTCCTAGTCCCTAGTCCCGTTACTCAGATATTTGACTACGAGCAGCTAAAAGTGCTTTATTTACCTGATCAAAACCAGTACCGCCGTAACTGTTGCGAGCTGCTACAACGGTATGAGGAGATATGGCTGTATATATATCTGATGCAAAGGCTGGGTGCAGTTGTTGCCACTCTTCTAGGGTTAAATCTTTTAAGAGTTTACCTGCGGCAATGCTGGTTTTGACCACTTTACCGACAAGATTATAGGCTTCTCGGAAGGGAACTCCTCTTGCTGCCAAATAATCTGCGACATCGGTTGCATTAGAAAAGTCTTCTGTTACAGCTTCAGCTAGGCGTTGAGTACGAAATTCTAAGCCTTCTCGCAGCAAAATAGTCATGGCTTCCAGGCAAGCTTTAATAGTATTAACGCTATCAAATAACCCTTCTTTGTCTTCTTGCAAGTCTTTGTTATATGCCAGGGGTAATCCTTTCATAATTACCAGCATTGCTTGAAGATGACCGAATACCCTGCCGGTTTTGCCCCGCACTAATTCTGGTACATCGGGGTTTTTCTTTTGCGGCATGATACTAGAACCTGTAGCACAGCTATCTTTAAGGGTGACAAAGCGAAATTCCTCAGATGCCCAAAGAATCATTTCCTCAGATAGCCGACTGAGGTGAACCATAATCAGGCTAGCAGCACACAAAAATTCAACGGCAAAATCGCGATCGCTCACTCCATCTAAGCTGTTAGCATAAATACCATCAAAATGCAATAATTCGGCTGTGTAATGACGGTCAATGGGAAATGTCGTCCCCGCTAAAGCCCCACACCCCAAAGGTGAAATATTCACGCGGCGATAAACATCTCCTAGGCGTTCCCAGTCTCGTTGTGCCATCTGAAAGTATGCCAACAAGTGATGAGCTAAACTCAGGGGTTGGGCGCGTTGCAGGTGGGTATAACCAGGAATAAGGGTTTCTACATTCTGTTCAGCGATGTCTAGTAAAACCCGTTGAAAGTCCCGTAAATACTGCTGAATTTGTTGAATTTGGTCACGTAAATATAGCCGAGTATCTGTACCTACTTGGTCATTACGTGATCGCGCAGTGTGTAGTTTTTTTCCCACATCACCGACAATTTCTGTTAACCGCCGTTCTACAGCAAAGTGGACATCTTCCGCATCAATCCCCGGTTGAAATTGCCCTTGGCGGTATTCTTGGCGAATTTGTTCTAAACCTGCAACCAGTTGCTCCCCTTCTTGCAAGGAAATAATCCCCGTATGCGCCAACATTTGGGCATGAGCTTGAGAGCCTGTGAGGTCGTATTCTATTAATTGTATGTCAAAACCTATACTGGCATTAAAAAGAGCGATCGCTGGATGCAACGCTGATTCAAACCTCTGACTCCACGTTTGTTTTTCGGTCATAGAAATATTGGGAATTGGGGATTGGGGCATAAAAAAGTCAAAAGTCAAAAATTCCTTAATTTTGAATTTTGAATTTTAAATTAGTATTACACCCCTACTTCCTACTCCCTACCCATGTCAACCGTACTTAGTTAGGTTTCTAAAGATATAGCCAATTACCAAGCCAATTAACAATGCCCAAATTTGACCTGACTTGACAAAGTGAGTCCAAACTTTCTGCATCTGACCTACAACATCAGGATCAGTAACATTTTGTGCCAACACAGTTAAATTAATAGGTAGATCCCAAAAATTTTGAGATATTAAATCACTTAAGTAGTTCATCTTGAGTAATTCATTAAGTTAATAATTAGGGATAGAAATTAAAGTTTAGAGATTAAGTAATTCACCCACTCCCCAGTCCCCACTCCCTAATCACTCGCTGTCATAACTCAAGATGTAGCTGATGCCATCCGTAATTTCTCGGCTGTTCGCAAAATCTGCCCCGCCAACACTGCTGCACCAAAACCGTTATCAATATTGACTACCCCCACCCCAGCCGCACAGGAATTGAGCATTGTTAATAGTGGTGCTAACCCGCCAAAACTAGCACCATAACCCACACTGGTAGGCACAGCAATCACAGGACAATTAGCTAAACCCGCAACTACACTGGGTAAAGCACCTTCCATCCCTGCGACTACAACTAATACTGATGCTGACTCCAGCAGATGGCGATTACTTAACAAACGGTGAATCCCAGCCACGCCCACATCCCAAAGACGCTGTACGCGAAAACCAGAAAGTTCAGCTGTAACTGCGGCTTCTTCTGCAACGGGTAAGTCAGCAGTACCCGCAGAGAGAATACCAATCACTCCCTCGAACTGTGGTTCAATGTCAGGCGGCACAATTGCACAAATTCGTGCTACTTCGTAGTAGCGTAAACCCCGAATTTTTGGTTGCAATAGCGTATAAACTTTGGGTTCAATACGGGTAGCCATCACTACAGGATTGCGTTGGCGCATGACCTCCATAATTTGGGTAATTTGTTCTGGGGTTTTACCAGGCCCCCAAATTACTTCCGGAAAACCAGTTCTGAGATGACGGTGATGGTCTATTTTGGCAAACTCGCCCACAGGTTCATAGGCTAAGTCTTTGAGAGACTCTAAAGCCATCTCTGGGGTAACTTTACCATTGGCAACCGCCTCTAGGAGCGATCGCAAAGTTTCAGTTTGAGTCACGGTAAATTTTAGGGGATAGGGACAGGTGATAGGTGACAGGTGACAGGTGACAGGGAACAGGTGACAGCCTTACTCAACAATTTTTATTTCATAGAGATTCCAGAAAGCACCACCTAGAGCTGAGAATTTAATGCCAGAAAAGCGATCGCGTACAGCTGATAAGGCATAGGGATTTACCAAATAAATAAATGGTAAATTTTCCTGAGTTATCCGTTGGGTTTCCGCGTAAATTTCTTTGCGTTTGGCTTCGTCTAACTCTCTTGCGGCTTGAATATATAATTGACCAATTTTCGTTTCCCAAGGTGATACTTCCCAACCTTCAATCGGTTTTTGTCCGACTTGGGGTTTTTGATTAAACATATGTAATCCACCTTCAGGAGACCAAACATTAGCCCCATCATTCGGTTCTAAGCCACCAGTCAAACCCAATAAAGAAGCTTCCCAATCTAAAGTGTTAGCCAGCTTATCTGTATAAGTATTCCATGCCAAGGGAGTGAAATCGACTTGGATGCCAATTTTGCTCAAGTCTTGTTGAATTTGTGATCCCATTGCTTCACGAATTTTGTTTCCAGCATTTGTGAGCAATGTAAAGCGCACTCGATTACCTTGAGCATCTAATAATTGACCTTGGGTATTGTATTTAAACCCAGCTTTTAATAACAGTTGTTTAGCTTTTTCTAGATTGTAATCGTAGACTTTTAATCCCTCTTTTGGTGAAAGATGATAGGGACTCTGCACAGAAATTGGGGAATCTTGCGTTTGACCCAACCCACGAAAAGTATTATTAATCATGGTTTGACGGTCAATTGCATAAGCTACTGCTTGACGAAATTCAACAGTATTAAACCACCGGGATTTCATTGGGGCAATTAATGGTTTACCGTTTCTTTTCCCTTTATTCAAATTGAACAGGACAAAACTAGTACCAGCCGCCGGACCACCATTATAAATTTTGAATTTACCTTGTTTTTCTTGTCGCTTTAGCAAGGAAAAATAATCTGGTGATACACTCACACTATCTAAACCACCAGAACGAAATTGTAATAGAGAAGTATCTGTGGATTCTACAATTTGCCATACTATCCGTTCTATATATGGCTGTTGTTCACCTTTAGCCCCTTTGCGCCAGTAGTAAGGATTGCGGCGAAAAACTACACGTTCACTGGTGTCATAACGTTCTAATGTATAAATACCGTTGCCTACAATTTGATTAGGCGGTGTATCAACTCCCCATTTTTGGAGAAATGTCGGCTTACCTTCTGCATCTTTTTTCTGTACCGATTCACGCAGGGCATGGGCTGGTAAAATTGGGTATCCTGTGGAACTTCTTAAAAACGGTGCAAACGGTTCTGGTACAGTAAACTCAACGCGACGATTATCGACTTTTTTCACTGTTGGTAGTTTACCACTTTCACCAATCCGCATCACATCTCGAACATCTGTAGGAATGTCTTTATTAAAGTAAATATCATTGTAGGTAAAGACTACATCATCCACAGTTAATGGTTGTCCATCAGACCATTTTAAGCCATCACGCAGAGTGAAGACAATTTTTAATTTATCATCAGAAATTTCCCAGGATTCTGCCAATGCTGGCTCAACTTCACCGGTTTCATAGTTTTCGGTAATTAAACCTTCATAGATATATCCAAAAACATTAGGAGATTCAGAACTTAGGGCAAAATTAAAAGTCTTAGGATCACTAAGAATACTGGTTACTAATTGTGGTATTTGTGCTGCTGAACTTTTAAAATTTGCTGGGTTACAAGCTGCAACTGTAACTGCTGTGAATGCAGCCAGAATTATCAGTATCCAAAAACGTTTAATTAGAGTAATGATATTACTAGTAAATGCCATAATCTTAGATTGTTAATTTAATTATTTTGCTAGGGATGCAAAATCCTTGATTGAAATTAAGTTAATCCGCAGCTAATAGCAGAACTACAGCATAAGCGCATATCCCTTCTTCTCGTCCTACGGGGCCTAATTTTTCGTTGGTGGTAGCTTTAATACCTACTTGATTAGGTTGTAATTTTAAAACATCTGCTATTTTGTCACGCATTGTTTTAATATGGGGCTTCAATTTAGGACGTTCAGCAACTACCACCGAGTCAATATTGCCTATTTGCCAGCCTTGATCCCGAATTAACTGATGGACTTGACTTAACAAAACTAAACTATCTGCCCCTGCCCATTGGGGATCAGTGGGGGGGAAATAATGGCCAATATCCCCTAAAGATAATGCCCCCAGCATAGCGTCCATAATGGCGTGAGTTAGTACATCTGCATCACTATGTCCTAATAAACCGAGTTCATGGGGAATTTGGACTCCTCCCAAAATTAAAGCGCGATCGCTCACCAGTCGATGTATGTCGTAGCCATTACCAATTCGGATATTCATAAGCAGTAGTCGTTAGTGAATGGTGATCGGGCATTGGTTGTGTTTTCCTACTCCCCCTGCTCCCCCTGCTTCTCCTGTTGCCATTTTGAGAGCAAATCGGGACGGCGATCGCTAGTTTTTTTAATTTGTTGTTCGTAACGCCATTTTGCGATCGCGGCGTGATTTCCAGATAGTAAAACATCAGGGACTTTCCAGCCACGAAAGTTGGCAGGACGCGTATATTGGGGATAATCTAACAATCCCTCTTCAAAACTTTCGGCTGTTAAAGACTCTGTTTTCGCCACAGTCCCCGGTAAGAGACGCACCACACCATTAATCAACGCCATCGCCGGGATTTCGCCCCCGGTAAGGATGAAATCCCCCAAGGACACCTCACGGGTGACAAGATGCAGTACCCGCTCATCTACTCCTTCGTAATGCCCGCAGATTACTACTAATTGGTCATAATTGCTTGACAATTCTCGCAACAGAGGTTGATTGATGGTTTGACCTTGCGGACTCATTAAAATAATCTCGCGGCGCGGTAGAACTGGTAAAGATTCTACCGCCCTAAAAATTGGGTCTGGCTTCATCAGCATCCCTACACCACCACCATAGGGTTCGTCATCTACCTTCCGGTGCTTGTCAGTAGTGAAGTCCCTAGGATTAGCTAAATTCACCAGGGCAATTTGTTTGGCGAGGGCTTTACCTAGCAGACCAGAATTTAGCACTGAGGTAAAACAGTCAGGAAAAAGTGTAACTATATCAAAACGCACAGTAATTCGTATTCAAGAACACTAATCTTAAATTTGAATGTCTATCAAACACAAGCTGCAATTGTAGGGTAAAACTACATATAGGCTTTATCAATAGTATCTAAAAGTCTTAGAACTCTTGGTTTTTGCTAGACTCAAAAGTTTTTCTAGTTACTTAATTTATGTTTAAATGTTGTCACAACTAGATTTAAATAAATAATCTGACTAAGTTAACAACTTCCAGGATGCATCAGGCCAGCCTCAGAAAATGTGTGTAAAGACCTGCTCACCCCAAACCCAGAGGAGAAACCTAATCCCTAACGCCAGGGGTGAACACAGCCCTGAAGCACAATTAAGCCAGTCTGGAAAAAGTGGACAGGTGAAAAACAAGGCACTGGCTTTGAGGAACGGCAAAGAACACCAGAATAATAAGGCTTCTTGTGGGTCGAATGCAGTGTCCTTAGTAAAAAACAAAGTGCAGGAACTATCAGGCTCATCAACCTTGTTAAATTCACACGCCATTCGCCACAAGCCGGGAAACCTGTCCAAGGCGATGGCTTCTGAAGTTGTTGACAGGAGAAACACAATGCCGGAATTAAAAGCTAAATCGCTGGAAATGAGGACACCCCAAGCTACAAAAACCGCCGTTCTGGTAATCGGAGGCGCAGAAGATAAAGTTCATGGACGAGACATCCTGAGAACTTTTTTTGGACGTTCTGGTGCAAGTAAGGCCTATATTACAATTATTCCATCCGCTTCCCGCGAACCCGCGATTATCGGTGGTCGGTATATCCGCATTTTTGAAGAAATGGGGGCTGAAAAGGTCGAGATTTTAGACATTCGTGAACGGGAACAGTGTGAATCTTCCCATGTGAAAGAATCCCTAGAAGCCTGTAGCGGGGTATTTTTGACCGGGGGCGACCAACTGCGACTGTGTGGTGTATTGTCAGATACGCCAGCTATGGAAATTATCCGTAAGCGGGTGCGAGGCGGACAACTGACTCTAGCAGGCACAAGTGCTGGAGCAGCCGTTATGGGGCATCACATGATTGCTGGTGGTGGGAGTGGTGAAACACCAAATCGTTCCCTAGTGGATATGGCGACCGGTTTGGGATTAATTCCTGAAGTCATTGTTGACCAACACTTTCACAATCGCAATCGCATGGGTCGCCTCATTAGCGCGGTGGCGGCTCATCCCGATAGACTAGGAATTGGCATCGATGAAGATACTTGTGCTGTATTTGAACGTGATGGTTGGCTACAGGTAATGGGCAAAGGCAGTGTCACTATTGTCGATCCCACAGAACTTACCCACACCAACGAACCCCACGTTGGTGCTAATGAACCGTTAACAGTGCATAATTTACGTCTGCATATCCTCAGCTATGGCGATCGCTTTCACCTGTACCAAAGGACTGTATTGCCTGCGGTACATCGCATCTCCAGCTGACGGAATAGAGTACCTGAGGTTAGACTGAATTGATCGCCTATTATTCTTTGTCGTAGAAAAATCATTGAAATACTATGTAAGAAGAAAATACTGTTTATAACGAACAGTTTAGCGGTCAATTCCAGTAAGAAACTAGAATTTTGGTTCCGAATCTCCATCTACCTATTCCCATGAGAATCCTCAAGATCCAGACCTTACGCGGCCCAAATTACTGGAGCATTCGACGCCACAAGCTGATCGTCATGCGCCTCGACTTAGAGAACCTTGCCGAGACACCCTCAAATGAAATCCCCGGTTTTTACGAAGGATTAGTAGAGGCGCTGCCAAGTCTAGAGGGTCACTACTGCTCACCTGGCTGTCGTGGTGGCTTTCTAATGAGAGTGCGAGAAGGCACGATGATGGGTCACATTGTCGAACACGTAGCCCTAGAACTCCAGGAATTAGCAGGAATGCACGTTGGCTTCGGCCGCACCCGTGAAACCGCCACACCTGGAATCTACCAGGTAGTAATTGAGTATTTAAACGAGGAAGCGGGACGCTATGCTGGCAGAGCAGCCGTCAGGTTGTGCCAAAGCATTGTAGATCGCGGTCGATACCCCAAGGCAGAACTAGAGCAAGATATCCAAGACCTCAAAGACCTATGGCGTGATGCTTCCCTAGGCCCTTCAACCGAAGCCATTGTCAAAGAAGCGGAAAAACGCGGTATCCCCTGGATGCAACTCAGCGCACGCTTTTTGATTCAACTTGGCTACGGCGTGAATCAAAAGCGGATGCAAGCAACAATGACCCAAAGAACTGGGATCTTAGGCGTAGAATTAGCCTGCGATAAAGAAGCCACCAAACGCATCTTAGCTGCGTGTGGTGTACCAGTACCTAGGGGTACAGTCATTAATTTCTTGGATGATTTAGAAGAAGCCATTGAACAGGTTGGTAGTTATCCCATTGTGATTAAGCCCCTAGATGGCAATCACGGGCGTGGTATCACCATTGATATTAGAACCTGGGAAGAAGCGGAGGCAGCCTACGAAGCAGCCAGACAAGTTTCCAGATCAATCATTGTAGAGAGGTATTATGTTGGGCGCGACCACAGGGTACTAGTGGTAGATGGTAAAGTCGTGGCAGTCGCCGAACGTGTGCCAGCTCATGTAATTGGTAATGGCAGATCCACAATTGCCCAACTAATCGAAGAAACCAACCAAGACCCCAACCGTGGCGATGGACATGATAACGTCCTTACCAAAATAGAACTAGACCGCACCAGTTACCAGCTACTTGAAAGGCAAGGTTACACCCTCAACAGCGTGCCACCCAAAGGCACGATTTGTTATTTAAAGGCAACCGCCAATTTAAGTACAGGTGGTGTTGCAGTAGACCGTACAGACGAAATTCACCCGGAAAACGTTTGGTTAGCGCAAAGGGTAGTCAAAATTATTGGTTTAGATATCGGTGGACTAGATATCGTCACCTCTGACATTAGCCGCCCCTTAAGAGAACTAGATGGCGTAATTGTGGAAGTTAACGCTGCTCCTGGTTTTAGGATGCACGTAGCCCCCAGTCAAGGCATTCCCCGCAATGTTGCCGGTGCAGTTATGGATATGCTGTTCCCCAATGAACAATCCAGCCGCATTCCCATTCTCAGCGTTACAGGCACTAACGGCAAAACTACAACTACCCGCCTGCTAGCTCATATCTATAAGCAGACAGGTAAAGTAGTAGGCTATACAACTACGGATGGTACTTATATCGGGGATTACTTGGTAGAGTCAGGTGATAACACAGGCCCCCAAAGCGCACACGTCATCCTGCAAGATCCCACAGTAGAAGTAGCAGTATTAGAAACAGCCCGTGGAGGTCTTCTCCGTTCTGGCTTGGGGTTTGAGTCAAGCAATGTGGGTGTCGTGTTAAATGTTGCGGCCGATCATCTAGGCATAGGTGACATAGAAACCATTGACCAGCTAGCCAACCTCAAGAGTGTAGTGGCAGAAGCGGTATTTCCTGATGGTTACGTGGTACTCAACGCCGACGATCGCCGCGTGGCTGCAATGGCAGAAAAAACCAAAGCCAATATTGCCTACTTCACCATGAATCCCGACTCAGAACTAGTGCGCCAGCACATCCAGAAGGGAGGAGTAGCCGCAGTTTATGAAAATAGCTACCTGTCGATTGTTAAAGGCGACTGGACACATCGCATCGAAAGGGCAGAAAATATCCCCTTAACAATGGGAGGACGTGCGCCGTTTATGATTGCCAATGCCTTAGCTGCAAGTTTGGCAGCTTTTGTGCAGAACGTATCTATTGAACAAATTCGCGTCGGGTTAAAAACCTTTCGTGCTTCGGTGAGTCAAACACCAGGACGGATGAATTTATTTAATTTAGGCAACTATCACGCCTTGATAGACTATGCCCATAACCCAGCCAGTTATGAAGCCTTGGGTTCTTTTGTCCGCAACTGGACGACAGGACAACGGATTGGCATAGTCGGTGGGCCAGGCGATCGCCGTGACGAAGATTTTGTCACATTAGGCAAACTAGCAGCCGAAATTTTTGACTACATCATTGTTAAAGAAGACGACGATACCAGGGGAAGAGCAAGGGGATCAGCCGCCGATTTGATTACCAAAGGCATTACCCAAGTTAAACCAGATGCCCGTTATGAATCAATTTTGGATGAAACCCAAGCAATTAACAAAGGCTTGGATATGGCCCCGGAAAAAGGTTTAGTAGTAATTCTGCCAGAGAGTGTCACCCGTGCTATTAAACTCATCAAGCTACGCGGTGTAGTCACAGAAGAGATTCAACAACAAAATACTCACACCACGATGATCGATAACCAAAATGGGATAGCATCAAATTCTGTTATTAACACTTTGCTGTAGTTAATAGTAGAGATGTGAGCAGTCGCATCTCCACTATTGACTGTTGCTGAGTTGCCAATTTAAAATTTCTATTTTTCTTCGTATTCCGAGTTGGTGTCTTCGTTAGGAGCTTTTAGCTCCTCCTTAAAACCTCGTAGGGTTTTACCGAGTGCGTTTCCCAGTTCGGGAATTTTCTTGGGGCCAAAAATTACAATAGCTACAACAGCGATGATAACTACTTCCGGCCATCCTAGTCCAAACATATACCGTACCTCTAAAACATCCTTAATTAACTATAGTTAACAGCGCGATACAAGCTGATAAAATTTATTTATGCAAAAGTTATCCGTGAGTCTTTAAGTTCTGATTTATGAACTACCAAGATATCATCACTATTGAACCAGGAAAACGCAGTGGCAAGCCCTGTATTAGGGGAATGCGAATCACTGTGTATGACATCTTAGAGTATCTTGCAGGTGGCATGAAAGAAGAAGAAATTCTCGAGGATTTTTCTGAACTAACTACCGAAGATATTAAAGCTTGTCTCGGTTTTGCTGCTGATCGGGAGAAAAAACTATTTATTGCATCGCTGTGAAATTATTGTTAGATGAAAACCTCTCTGACCGAATTATTTCCAAAATAATAGATTTATATCCTGATTCTGAACACGTTAAAACATTAGGCTTAACCAATACTGATGATGTGTTGATCTGGGAATACTCGAAAGCAAATGATTTTATAATTGTTTCCAAAGATTCTGATTTTCATCAGCGCAGTCTTCTCTATGGTCATCCGCCAAAATTTATCTATCTCCGTATTGGTAATAGTTCAACAGCAATAATTGTTCAGATTCTGCAAGACAAGTTTGATATCATCAGTCAGTTTGGTAACAGTGAGATTGAAAGTATTTTAGTTTTGGCGTAGTCTCATAACGCAAAATACAAAAGTTTATTCTCGCTGAATAGGGATACCAAGCCAATCACTTAATTCATGGGCTAACCATTCTAGTTCTGCTTCTGATTGAATGACGGTAGTATCACCAAGTTGATATTTTTGGACTCCAGCCCAAATCTCTAATTGTGGAGATACTTGAGTTTTATCGCCGCTAGAATCTCTAGTTAAATGCTTTGGTATGTAAACTAGCTTGGTAATACTTTCTCTTGGCGAAGGTCGGGGACGATGGAATTTAAAGCCAAACAATTCATAAGTCAAGTTAATTTGTTTACTATTTAAACGTAGTTGAATATTGCCAAATAAAGTGAAGAGAAAAATATAAACCATAAAGCCGCCAGCACCCCAAAAAGGCAATGAAAATAAGGCAAAGGGGAGATTGATGGGAAAAGGGGCTGAGAGTGCGCCAATTGTCCAAAAAAGAATAAAAGAATTCCAGGCGATCGCAAATAATCCTGTAAACACCATTGATGGCTGAAAACCCAAGGGAGGAATGAGAATTTCTAACGTCTCCCAATTCTTAGTCAGCCGAATTTTACTACCAGCTGGTTGAGTAATAACTAAACTATTAATATTTTTTGGTGCTTGTGACTCGTCTAAAGCTTGCAGGGCAACACTCGCTGAACTGAACCGCCGTTCTAAGTTAGGTTCAGTCATCAACTTCAACCAGCGTGTTAAACCTGGACTGAGATGAGCTACAGATTCAAACTGAATCCGAAAATCCTTTTGGGGTAAATCAGCAGGATGACTACCTGTGACTAGGTAAATTAACGTTGCACCTAAGCTATAAAGGTCAGATGAAGTAACAGTGCGTCCGCCAAATTGCTCAGGTGGCATATATCCGTAAGTGCCAACTACAGTCCTTGTACCGCCTTCCGTAGCTAAGACAGTCTGTACTGAGCCAAAATCTACCAGATAAACCTGACCAACACTATTACCAGAACGCTCCCCTAATAAAATATTGCTAGGCTTAATATCACGATGGATGACTGGGGGATGCAATCGATGTAGATATATAAGTATTTCTAAAACTGACTTAGCTACTTGTTTAACTTCTGTTTCGTTAAACGTTCTGCCACTTTGTAAGTATTGCTCTAAAGTGAGGGCTGGGATATAACTCTGTACTAGGGCAAAACCTTTGATGTTTGGCGAATTAACCTCAAAATAGTCAACATATCTTGGAATCAAGGGATGTGACAAAGATTTGAGAGTTTCCGCCTCACGCTCAAAGAGTTTGAGATCATCCCATTCAAAATCACTGCTAAAAGCTAGCAATTTGACAACTACTAATTCACTAGTAACTAAATCCCTAGCTAGTAGCGTCCGTCGCCCGGCTTTTTTGCCTAGCTGTTGTTGAATCTCGTAGCGAGCGTTGAATGTTTCCCCAATCATATGAGTGCTGAGTGCTGAGTAATGAGTAGTGAGTAATGAGTAATGAGTAATGAGTAATGAGTAATGAGTAATGAGTAAT